>NZ_FOBK01000005.1:0-23198 GCF_900109815.1 Acinetobacter sp. DSM 11652 | reverse complement strand
TGGCGTCCCTACGGGGATTCGAACCCCGGTTACCGCCGTGAAAGGGCGATGTCCTAGGCCTCTAGACGATAGGGACGTTTCAGAGGTGGGCGTATAATAGGGTGAAAATAGGGGGGTGTCAAACGCATTTCAGCAAAAAAATTAAAAAAATGGTGTGTTCGTATGAAAATAAAACAATATTGAATTTAAAGGCTAAATTTAGATCAAATCTCCAAGAAATATTAGAAAAGCATTGGGAAAATAGGAACTGTCTAAGCAAAAAAATAGCGACCGAAGTCGCTATTTCAAAATCAAGATTTATCGTGATAAAACAGGTAATAACTGGCATAGCATACAGCAATGAACGCTAAACACCCGAAAAAGCTAATATGCATACTTGGATCAAATACCATACTTAAGCAGGTGATAAAACAGAACACAAAACCTAAGATTGGGACAATTGGAAATAATGGAGCAGCAAAGCCCAGCTCTTCTTTTTTGCGCCCTTGCTTATACCAATCGCGTCTGAAATTAAATTGGCTTAAACAAATACTCATCCACACAACGACCATTGTAAAAGCAGCAATACCTAATAAATTGGTAAAAATAGTCTCAGGTGCGAATTGTTCTGACAATAAGCCTGGTAACCCACCGATCACTGCAACATAGGGGATACCACGTGCATTCACTCTAGAAAATACTGCAGGGAGCTGCTTTTTGTAAGATAAAGACCACATCATGCGTGACGCAGCAAACAAACCAGAGTTAGCAGCTGATAATAAAGCGGTAATAATTACAAAACGGATGATATCTTCTGCATAGGGAATACCAATATGCTGGAAAACTGTCACAAATGGAGAGCTACTCACACCTTCAGCAGCTAAGCCAGCTTCTTGATGTGGAAGAAGTGACGTCACTACAATGATCGTACCTACGAAGAAAATCAACAGACGAAAAATCGCTGTATTAATTGCTTTAGGAACATTTTTAGCTGGGTCTTTAGTTTCACCAGCAGCAACCCCAATTAATTCTGTTCCAGAGAATGCGAAGTTTACGATAAGCATCGTAGCAAAAATTGGGAATAGACCTTCAGGGAACCAGCCTTGAGCAGTTAAATTGCTAAATAAAGGCGCCGTTTCGTAACCTTGATAGCCAATTACACCAAAAATTGCGAGTAGACCTAATAGAATAAATGCAACAACAGTAATAACTTTAACTAATGCCAGCCAAAATTCAGATTCTGCGAACCATTTTGTGGAAATCATATTTAAAACAAATACGAATACACCAAAGACTATAGTCCACATCCACATGGAACTATCTGGGAACCATTCCTGCATGAGGAGGGCGGCGGCTGTAAACTCGGTTCCTAAAGTAACCGACCAAGTTAACCAATATAACCAAGTGATGGTATAGCCTGTTCCTGGTCCAATATATCTTTTGGCATAAGCACCAAACGAACCAGACTCAGGCATATGAACGGCAAGCTCACCTAAACACAGCATAACCATGTAGGCGATAATCCCACCAAGGATATAAGAAATAATGGCACCTACAGGCCCCGTTTGTGCAATGACTTCACCCGAACCTAAGAAAAGTCCAGTACCGATTGCGCCGCCAAGCGAAATCATAACCAGATGTCGAGTACTCATAGCGCGTTGTAAAGGCGCAGAATTGCCCTGATGCGAAGCATCATTCGGAGATGAGTGCATAGGATTGAAAATTCGAAACAAATGAAGCGAGTTATTGTAGTGAAAAACTACAATTCTTCAATGAAATAATAGTAATTTTGAATATTGAGTGATCGTATGAAACGATAATGGCGTCCCTACGGGGATTCGAACCCCGGTTACCGCCGTGAAAGGGCGATGTCCTAGGCCTCTAGACGATAGGGACGTTGCGAGGTGCTTGTATATTAAGGATAGACATTTCAATTGTCAAAAGCTTCGTATCAAAAAAAGTTTTAATCGTTCATACATTAAGCAAAAACAATCAATTAGTTTTAATTTTGATTAAACTGACAACAATAAGATTTTTCATGTATTTAAATAACATGGAGAGAAGGTCCTCACTATAAAAAAACGATCCGCTTTATATTCATCATATCAAACCAGCCATCTGTAAAATTTGATAAGATGACGTGGTAAGACAACGAAGGAAAGAGGCGTGTTGCCATTTAAACTCTGGGTCGATGCGGATGCATTACCTAAAATTTTGCGTGAAGTCATTTTAAGAGCTTCTGATCGTTATCAACTTGAAGTAACTTTTGTCGCCAATCAAAATGTAGGAATAACTCCTTCTGTTCGTATTAATTCAATACAAGTGATGAGTGGAGCAGATCAAGCTGATAAAGAAATTATCGAACGCATGAAAGAGCATGATATTGTCATGACGCAGGATATTCCTCTAGCAGCTCAAGTCATCGAAAAGGGTGGCGTTGCAATTCATCCACGTGGTGAAATTTGGACAGAAGCTAATATCAAGGCACGATTACATTTGCGTGATTTCATGGAAACTTTGAGAGGGGCTGGCGTTCAAACCGGTGGACCACCGCCAATTTCAGAAAGAGATAAGCGTGAATTTTCAAGTGCTTTGGATCAAACGATTCAAAAACAAAAAAGAAAAACTGCCTGATTTATCTTATCAATCGAGTTCACATGCCAGAAAAATCTAAACTTATGCTCATTTATGCCTTATTGGTCATCATCTGGGCAACAACTCCACTTGCGATTGTGTGGAGTGTAGAAGATATTTATTTAATGTGGGCATTGGTGATTCGATTAGGCTTGGCACTGCCTATCGCGGCATTGCTTCTCATTGTTTTAAAGGTAAAATTTCCTTTAAATTCAATTGCATTGCATAGTTATTTTGCTGGTTCATTTAGCTTGATTGGTTCACAATTTTTTACTTATGTAGCTACTGATTATCTAAGTTCTGGCATGATTGCACTGATGTTTGGGTTAGCACCAATTATGGCAGGGCTTATTGGAAAATTTATCTTTCAACAAGATTTGCATAAGCTGCAATGGTTAGGAATGATCGTCGCGATTACTGGGCTCGTAGTGATCAGTTTTACTGGATCATCACAACATATCCATCCCATTGGAATTGGTTTAATGTTGCTTAGCGTTTTTTCATACGCAATGTCAATTTTTTGGGTAAAAAAAATAAATGCTGATGTAGCACCGATGGCACAGGCGACAGGTTCAATACTTGTTTCTACCTTTGTTGCATGTTTAATTGTGCCATTTATATGGAAATATTTACCTACTGAATTACCTTCAATGAAGTCGTTACTTGCGATCATATATTCTGTCGTCATGGCTTCATTAGTCGCGATGTTTTGCTATTTTTACTTGGTCAAAAAAATACAACCCACCACATTGTCCCTTACAAATGTAATGACTCCAGTTCTAGCACTTGGTATAGGTGCTGCATTTAATCATGAGAAATTAACGTTTGGCATGATACTGGGAGCAATGATTCTACTTCTGGGATTATTTATGTATTTTTATCGGGATATAGAAGCGAATCGGAAATTTAAACAAAAAGTATTAAAACCTTAAGTTTAATGCTCAGTGATTCTGTGAGTTTTTTAAATGCTTCAAGGCTTCTGTTAACTTTACTTTGTCTTGGGGATGTAACGTTAGAAAATATGCACCAGTTCTAAACAGCCCATTTTCTTCTTGATTGCTGTAGACAACCTGTGCAGTTGCAGCGATATGAAAATCATTTTCAGGGTGACTCAATGTGATATGTATATAGGTTTGTTCAGGGATATGTTGCTCAGCATAAAAACTAAAACCCGTTTCAGACAAATTGACTTGAGTAGGTACTGGTAACATGGTTTGTACAATAGAGTCGTAAAGTGAGCCCGTAATCAGGTTTAATTTTTGATTAAATAAGGATAATATCCGAGCAATTTGTTGATCTTTTTGATTTAATTGTTCTAATTCGTACATAAGCGCATGATCAAATTGATCTAATTCTGCAAGTAAGAGAAAATAGCGCGGTAGTACAAAATTTGAATCATAGGGATCATTCAAAGCGACATCTTTAGTGATGATCTGATAATTTATTCTTAAGGCAGCATCAATACGTGACATGACGCGTCTTTCAATATTGCCACTTTGATGCTGAAGATTTTCCATTAAAACACCTCGGACTAGATGGTATGTTTAAACCGATCTCGCTGTATATAGGGTTGAGATACACTCGCGCACGGCGAAGTAATCACTTTATTTCTTTTATTGCTTTAGTTTCCATGATCGGTCTGACTTTGGGCGTCGCTGTTCTCATTACTGTGTTATCTGTAATGAACGGTTTCGATCGTGAATTAAAAAACCGTGTCTTGGGAATGGTACCTCAAGCGACTGTTTCCTCTACACAAATTCTAACAGACTGGCCTGAGCTTGCAAAGAAAATAGACCAACATGAACATGTGACGGGTGTTGCACCTTTTACACAGTTGCAGGGGATGTTAACAGCCCAAGGACAGGTCGCAGGGATAATGGTCACGGGTATTGAGCCTGACTATGAAAAAAATGTATCTATTATTCAAAATCATATGGTTCAAGGCGACCTCAACTCATTAAAGAAAGGTGAGTTCGGGATTGTTTTGGGCAAGCAGATGACGGATGCTTTAGGTTTAAGTCTCAATGACAATGTAACATTGGTATTACCTGAAGCGACACCATCACCCGCTGGCGTTGTTCCAAGATTTAAACGTTTTAAAATTGTCGGTATTTTTAGTATTGGTGCGGAAGTGGACTCGATGATGGGTTACATCGCGCTAAATGATGCTTCGACATTGTTGAGACTGCCGGATGGTGCACAAGGTATCCGTATGAAGCTAGATGATATCTTCAAAGCACCACAAGTCGCTGAAGAAGTTGTTATGGATTTACCAGGCAATTTCTATCCATCAAATTGGACTTATACGCACGGTAATCTCTTTAGTGCGATTCAGATGGAAAAAGCAATGGTTAGCCTTTTACTTTTCCTGATTGTCTTGGTTGCAGCATTTAATATTGTATCTTCACTGGTGATGGTGGTTACTGATAAAAAATCCGACATTGCTATTTTAAGAACCTTAGGTGCTTCACCAGCAACGATCACTAAGATTTTTATGGTACAGGGTACGGTGATTGGTGTTGTAGGAACACTGGCAGGAGCAGCACTAGGTATCATCTTTGCAACGAGTATCAGTGGATTTATTGGCTGGCTGAACACCGCTTTTGGACTAAATTTATTCGATGCATATTTCATTAACTATTTACCATCGTATCTACGTTGGCAAGATGTGGTGGTGATTGTTAGCTTATCACTAGCGCTAAGTTTCCTTGCAACAATTTATCCAGCGCTGCGTGCTGCCAAAGTTCAACCAGCAGAGGCTTTACGCTATGAGTAATATTGTCTTAGAAGCCAAAAATATTCATAAACATTTTACAGATGGTAAATCAACTGTTGAAGTGATTAAGGGATTGGATTTAGTTGTTGAGCAAGGACAATTTGTTTCAATTGTTGGATCAAGTGGTTCGGGTAAGAGTACGCTGTTACATGTATTAGGGGGGCTTGATCGTCCGTCCGAAGGTGTAGTGATGCTTAATGGGCAGCGTTTTGACACTTTAGGCGAAGCTGAACGCGGTTTCCTACGTAATGAACACCTCGGATTTGTGTATCAATTTCACCATTTACTTCCTGAGTTTACGGCTTTAGAAAATGTATCAATGCCGCTGATGTTACGTAAAGATGCAAATTTTAAAGAAGTAAAAGAACGTGCAGAATATTTGTTGAATAAAGTGGGTTTATCACATCGTTTAACGCATAAACCAGGTGAGTTATCTGGCGGTGAGCGACAACGCGTTGCGCTTGCACGGGCTTTAGTGGCTCAACCTAAATTGATGATGGCAGATGAGCCTACTGGAAATTTAGATCGTAAAACTGCCGTCACAATTTTTGAATTGCTTTCCGATCTGCGTAAAGAATTTAATATGGCAATGCTCATCGTGACCCATGATGAACAGCTCGCACAAACTGCTGATAAGATTTTGCATATGCAAGATGGATTGTGGGTATAGCCTAAAAATCCGATTAACAGTCTTGTTAAAGCCCACTTAGGTGGGCTTTAATCTATTTAAGAAAAATAAACATAAAAGTTAGATGTTTTTAATATTTATTCTCATCTTTTGGATCATTGGTGTTGCTACGATCAGCTTTCAGGGTGAAGTTGAATATTCAACTCTCTTGCTGGGTATGGCAAGTATCATTTTGATCATGGGTTACTTTGTACGATTAATGAGGCAACCTGATCGATTCATTTATCCTCACACCTCAAGTATTGTCCAGTCATCATCAAGAATGCTTGTGCTAACGGGAATTTGTCTGATCACATTTGTTTTGGGGCATCAACATGCAAAAACAGCCTTACACGATCGTTTAGAGAAACGTGTTCAATATATTGAAGAAAAAGAAATAGTTGTCTATATCAATAAAATTAATCAGCTGAAAATGGATCAGGAAAGTCGATCAATACAGCAGCGTGCGCAAGTGATCGACAAGAAGCAAGGACAATCTCAAACGCTATTATTATATTTGCGAGAGTCAAAACTTGATACGACATTAGAACTAGGGCGCTATTATAAAGTTACGGGAAAATTAAGACCCGCACATAGTTATGCAGTAGATGGGGTATTTGATCATGAGAAATGGTTGTTGCAGCAAAATATAGCTGGAACAATGCGTGTAGATTGGATCGTACCTGTAAGTGAAGCGGTGTTATATTCTGAAGGTTATTTATCTTCAACCGATGTACATCGGAGCCTTATCGCACGATTGAGCCTGAGCATTGAAAAAGCACGTTTAGCTTTTAGGGATGATATCGAACAGGGAGTATTCAGAAATAAGGGTTTGCTAGTCGCGTTACTCACAGGTGATAAGAGTCTACTGACGGAGCAACAAGAAGAATTATTTAAAAAACTAGGCATTACGCATTTATTGGCTATTTCAGGTCCACATGTTCTAATTTTTGCTGGTTTATTATCGTGGTTCATGGGGCATCTTGTATCAATTTTTCGTCCTCATATTTTTCTAAAAGTTCCCAAAACATATTTACTTTTAATCCCTTTCGTATGTGGGGTAATTATTTATAGTTTTTTTTCAGGGCTCGAAATTCCTGCACTAAGAACTACATTGTCAGTTTGTCTAATTAGTATCGCTATTTTATTTAAATTTAAGATTAAGCCTTTTGTGCTATTACTTATCAGTGCGAGCTTAATGCTCTATTTAGACCCTTTTAGTATTTTATCTGCTGCATTTTGGCTTTCGTACGGCGCATGTTTGATTTTGATTCGTGTATACCAAACGATCGTTCATGAACAGCAAAGCACTGCTTTAATCAACAAATATCATTTTCTAGATAAAGCAAAAATGTATCTTAAAATACTTTTGCAATCCCAATGGAAAATATTTATTGCACTGTTACCATTCACTTTACTGATATTTCAACAGATTTCTTTACTTGCACCATTTGCTAATTTAGTTGCTGTTCCAATGATTGGGACCTTGATCGTGCCATTAGAAGTACTGGGCTATTGTCTCAGCTTTATTCCTTTTGTTGGTCTATTTTTATTTCATCTGGCTGATATGTTGATATCGATGCTTTTGGTGCTGCTGACTAAGTTGGGATTAATATTAGACAATCCATTGAAATGGGTGGCGTTAACGAAAGCACAAATGTTTTTGCTCGCTTTGGCAGTATTGATGTTCTTTATGCCAAAGAATGTAATCCCTCGATTATGGATACCCGTATTAGGTGTGGCATTGCTGATGCCTAAACGTGATGATGGATACGATATCATTGAAATTTTAGACATAGGACAGGGGCAATCCATACTCTTACAGTCATCAGGGAAAAATGCTTTAGTTGATACAGGCGGGAGCTTTGATGAGAATACATTTAGTATTGGAGAAAGTGTAGTTGTCCCTTTCTTAATTCAACGTGGCATATCAAAATTAGATCAAATTTTTATGAGTCATCTTGATCAAGATCATGCTGGTGCATACCGCGCTATCGAAAAACATATACAAATTGATCAAGTTATCTCAAATGAAAAAGATGATAGGTTTCAGCAAGTGAAATTTGATTATTGTCGACAGCATCAACAGGTGCAATTGGGTAAGATAAATATACAATTTCTCTCACCAGCTGAATCACAATTAAATTTTGTCAGTCAAAATCGTAATGAGCTCTCTTGCGTAATATATCTGACATTACCCTATGCTAACGATTTTAAGCATCTTCTGATTATGGGAGATGCAGGATGGGAGACAGAGTATAGTATTTTAAAGCAGTATCCTGAACTTAAAGTAGATATTTTAATCTTAGGACACCATGGTAGTCGACATAGTTCATCTTACGACTTTTTAAAAAATACCAAACCTAAAATTGCCATTGCATCGGCTGGTTTTGATAACCGCTATAATCATCCACATCCTGTTGTCAAAGAGCGTTTAAAAGCGCTTAATATTCCGCTACTCGATACCCAATCGAAGGGCAGCATTCGAATGACCTTCGATAAAAACGGAGATGTACAATTTCGATATCATCGAGATCAAAAAGCGTGGTTAACTCGGAATAACCCCATAGATTAATTTGCTTTTCTAACTTGTTCTATTTTTGCTCTGGCTTGTTCTGCAGGGATACGATAAATGTTATGTAGATCAGGATTTGCACGGAAACGTTTGTAGCTCCAATGAGCATGTTCAGGATAACGATGAATCAGGCTTTCTATTGCACGGTGAATTACTAACGTTCCATCAGCGGGAGTGCCTTCATAAATCGAAGCATCCATTGGTTCAATAAATACATCAAAATCTTCAGTTTCATTGCGAATTGCATAGACCAAAAGGCCTTTGGCTTTAGTTTTTTGGATGAGTTTGGCACTTAAATTACTGGACTCGAGTGGTATGCCGAAATAATCGATCATTTCACCACCGTGTTTAGGATTGTGATCTGGAAGAATCACAGTTGTCCCCCCTAATTTAAGGGCTTTAAAAATTTGTCTTATACCACTCTCATCTGTAGGGACTAAAGTTGCTTGTTCTCGACTACGAGCCTGGCGCACAAATTGATCTGCTTCTTCATTCTTGATGGGTTTATACATGATGGTCATCTTGGTATACTGTGCGAACCACGCATTCATGACTTCCCATGTACCAAAATGTGGTGCGAGTAAAATAATCCCTTTCTTTTCAGCCATTGCTTCATGAAAATATTCAGCACCCGTGACATGGCGTATTCGTGAAATATTGGTTTCGTTTGAGCTTCCCCAAATACTAAAAAATTCCATATAAGATTGAAGTTCGTTTCTTACTGCTGCACGAGTCACTAAATGTTTTTCTTCATCAGAAAGATGTGGTAAGCAAATGTCGATATTGAGGCGGATGGTGTTCGTAGTTTTTGTAATTTTTAGCGTATTAATCAGCCCTGCAAGCATTTTTGCAAAAAAACGAGAAAAACGAATCGGACGGCGACTGAAGAAATTTAACAGGCGGGTTGTGGTCGATGTTTTGGTTTCAGGCATTAGATTCAAAATTTGGTAAGTTCATAGAATATTGTGATTTGGGTTTATTATATGTTAAATCTTGACTTATAAATAGTTTGACCTCATTCCTTGTATATAATGTCAGCTTAAATTTAATTTGGATGGTATGTATGTCCGCTTGGCCGCCTGAACCACAAAATGAAAATCAAAAACCAAATAACCAACCTAACGGAAAAGAATGGCAAATTTTAGAAAAAGCTGTTCTCGCATCTGTAGAAGAACAGAGACGTGCAAGACGTTGGGGAATCTTTTTTAAATTTCTTACTTTCGCATATCTGTTATTTATAGTTTTGGTCATGGGGAAAAGTTGTTCAACGACTTCCACTGATAGTGCGGTGTCATCACAGCATATTGCTACAGTCGATATTGTAGGAACGATTGCTGCAGACCAGCAAAGTGTGAATAGTGCAGATACGATCAAAGGTTTGAAAAAAGCATTTGAAAGCAAGCAATCGCAAGCTGTTGTTTTAAATATTAACTCTCCGGGTGGATCTCCAGTTCAGTCTGATGAAATTTGGCAAGAGATCCAATATTTAAAGTCGGTTTATAAAGATAAAAAACTTTATGCATTAATTGGTGACACAGGTGCTTCAGGTGCATATTACATTGCGTCTGCTGCGGATGAAATTATTGTTAATCCATCAAGTTTAGTCGGCTCAATTGGTGTCATTATGCCAAACTATGGAGTGAGTGGTTTGATGCAAAAACTTGGCGTTGAAGATCGCACCATGACTTCAGGTGAGAACAAAGCATTATTGTCGATGACACAACCAGTTGATCCTGCACAACGTGCACACGTACAAGGTGTATTGGATAATGTTCATCAACATTTTATTGATGCAGTCAAAAAAGGTCGTGGCAATAAATTGAAATCGCAAGACCCTGCTATATTTTCAGGTTTGTTTTGGACTGGTGAGCAGGCTGTGAAGCTCGGTATTGCAGATCGGATTGGCAGTATTCACACACTGAAACGCGAATTAAAAGTCGAAAAAACGGTAGATTATACTATTCAACGTAGCCCCTTTGATTCTGTGCTTGGACGACTTGGAAGTGAAATTGGTCAAGGTTTTGCTTCTTCAATTTCCAAGCAGATTCAATCTGAGCAGGTGAATCGAATCCAATGAAACCATTGATCCATTTTGCTCATGCCAACGGGGTTCCATCGAAAGTTTATCAAAAATTTTTTGATGCTTTGTCTGATCAATTCGATGTGATTTATACGACCAATCTTGGTGTTGATCAACGTTATCCTGTAGATCAACACTGGGAAAGTATGACACAGCAAGTGATTGATAATATTGTTCAGAAATCCCATGGTCGTAAAGTGATTGGTATCGGGCACTCCTTAGGAGGAGTTTTGACGTTCAAAGCTGCGTTGAAATGCCCAGAACTTTTTAGTCAAACTATTCTTCTCGATCCACCTCTTATTATGGGGCAAGAATCATTTGCTATGCATATTGCAAAGTCTTTGAAGTTAAAAGCAGTGGATCAAATGTCGCCAGCGGCATTGTCTAAACGTCGACGTGATCATTGGGATAGTCGAGAGCAAGCTGCAACATTACTTCGACCCAAAGCATTATATGCAGCATTTGATGAGCAATGTTTTAATGACTATATTCAATTTGCATTAGTTGAAGATCCAACGCGTGGCGGCGTTGAATTGGCGATTCCAAAATCTATTGAAGTGGATATTTTTAGAACCAATCCTTCATTATGGTGGCTGCCTCAACCTAAGCTCAAAGTTCCAAGTCAATTAATTGTTGCTTCTGAAGGTCCATTCTTAGCACGTAAATTCCCTCATAAAGTGAGGAAAAAGTTTGGTGTGCCTTTTAGTATTTTTGAAGGTGGACACATGTTCCCACTTGAACATCCTGAGCAATTGGCTGCGCATTTAAAAACTATTTTGACGCCACTAAAAAACGCAGCCTAAGCTGCGTTTTTTAAATCAAATATGACAGAACTGTATTGGATCTTTCAAAATTTGATTTTTATAGTGCACGCCTTCGGATGTGACTTGAATGGTTTGATTACAAATCCATTCTACAACTTGAGGATAAATTAAATGTTCAAGTTGATGTACACGATCAGCTAAAGATGCAACATTATCATGGTGCGACACTTTGAGTACGCCTTGAGCAAGTGCTTGACCTGCATCTAGTTCTGCAGTGACATAATGTACTGTACATCCATGCCATAAATCACCAGTATTCAATACACGTTGATGTGTATGCATTCCTTTGTAATTTGGCAGTAGAGAAGGGTGGATATTGATCATTTTACCCTCCCATGCTTTAACGAACTTAGCACTTAAAATACGCATAAAGCCCGCTAAAACTACAAGATCAGCTTCCCAGTCGAGCAGTTGCTGATGCATAACATCATCAAACGTTTCACGGTCTGGGAAGTTTTTGTGTTCAATCACTGCAGTTGCAATGTTGGCATGAGTAGCACGCTCAAGTGCGTAAGCATCAGGTTTATTCGAGATCACACCGACAATTTGACCTGAAAGGTTTGCATCAATTAATGCTTGTAGGTTTGATCCGTTACCTGATACTAAAACAGCAATTTTAATCATGTTTTAACAATAAACTGATTAAGCGAAGATCACACGAATTTTTTCGTCTGCACCTTCGACAGATTCAGCATTGTCAACAATGTGGCCCATTGCCCATGCTTTTTCACCGAGTTGATTTAAGAATTCAACTGTTTTATCAGCTTCAGCAGCATCAACAACTAGAACCATACCTACGCCACAGTTGAATGTGCGGTACATTTCAAATTGTTCTACACCACCTTCACGTTGAAGAAGTTTGAACAGCTCAGGCCATTCCCAAGAAGATTCGTTTACTACAGCTTGGGCACCATTTGGTAATACGCGAGGTAAGTTACCTGGTAAACCGCCACCTGTGATGTGTGCCATCGCGTGAACATCAACCTGTTTGAGAAGCTCTAAAATAGGTTTAACGTAGATACGAGTTGGCTCCATTGCAACATCAGCAAGTGGACGACCATCAACAATTTGAGTTAAATCAACATTTTTTACATCTAAAATTTTACGAAGAAGAGAGTAGCCGTTAGAGTGTGCGCCGCTTGAAGCAACACCAACTAATACATCACCAGCTTTAACTTTAGAGCCATCAATAATTTTACTTTGTTCTACAACACCTACACAGAAACCAGCTAAATCGTAATCTTCACCTTCATACATGCCTGGCATTTCAGCAGTTTCACCACCGACCAACGCACATCCAGCAAGTTCACAACCTTGACCGATACCTGTCACTACATTTGCTGCGACATCAACATTGAGGTGACCAGTTGCGTAATAATCAAGGAAGAAGAGTGGTTCAGCACCACAGACAAGTAAATCGTTCACACACATTGCAACCAAATCCTGACCAATTGTGTCATGACGGTTTAAATTCAATGCTAAACGTAATTTTGTACCAACACCGTCTGTGCCAGATACGAGAACAGGTTCTTCATAACCTTTAGGAATTTTACAAAGTGCACCGAAGCCACCAAGACCGCCCATTACTTCAGGACGAGTCGTGCGTTTAGCGACAGATTTGATACGATCGACTAACGCGTCGCCCGCCTCAATGTCGACACCTGCATCTTTGTAGCTTAAACCAGTGTTTGGGGTAGAAGTTGAGTTGCTCATATTGAAGTCTCCGCATTCGCGCGGGGATTATAACCCGAATATACGAAACTCTTATGTTATTTATGCACTAAAATGTTATCTTTACTAAAATATTTTCCTTTACATAACGAATAATCTTAAAAAAGGCGAGTTTCTATGGTAGATCGTACCCTACGCCGTGTTTTTATCCTTGCAGGGATAGCTTTATTTCTCTGGATTTTATACTTATTAAAACCGGTCGTAATCCCATTTATTGGTGCATTTTTAATAGCTTATCTTTTCAGTCCATTGGTTGATCGATTGCATAAGATAGGTTTACCTCGTTGGTTGTCTATCAGTTTGGTATTTATTGGTATTGGTGTCGTGATCACATGGGCAATGTGGTATTTGGTTCCATTAATTTGGGAACAGCTGATGTATGCTAAATCCAGTATCCCGAAAGTAGTTCATTGGGTAAATTTTAGCTTCTTACCGTGGTTATCAGATACTTTCAATATAGTGCCACTAGAATTAGATGTAGATCAGATTTCAGCAGCTGTTATGGAGTATGTTCAAACCAATTATAGTGCTGACAGTATCCAAGCGATGGCACTCAAATTGGCACAATCTGGTCTGAATTTTATTCAGATTGGTGGGACAATTGTACTGATTCCAATTATTGCATTTTATTTCCTCTTAGATTGGGATCGAATGCTCAATAGTTTGCGTCGACTCATTCCACGTCCTTATGAAGCTTCAACGCTTGAAATCGTAGGTGAATGCCATAGCGTACTAGGTGCATTTGTAAAAGGACAATTCCTCGTGATGATCCTTTTGGGGATTGTTTATGCTGTTGGTTTACAACTGATTGGTCTGGAAGTTGGTTTGATTATTGGCATGATTGCAGGCTTGGCAAGTATCATCCCATATTTAGGATTTGCAGTAGGAATTATTGCTGCCGTGATAGCAACTTTCTTCCAATTTGGTATGGATTGGACTCAACTCCTTTTAGTTGCAGTGGTGTTCATGGTAGGGCAAGCTGTTGAAGGTTATGTGCTTCAGCCATTCTTATTGGGAGATAAAATTGGTCTTTCTCCAGTAGCGGTCGTATTCGCTGTATTGGCTGGTGCACAATTGGCTGGTTTCTTGGGTATGTTGATTGCATTACCTGTTGCAGCTGTAATCGTGGTACTGCTCCGACATGCACGTGACACTTATGAAAGGAGTACAATTTATGGTACGCCACCTGTTGCCGTAGCTGATCATGGTGGTGGTGAAATTACAATCCAAACCGATCAGGTTGATATTGAGCTTGATCTCAAACCACAATCAATCAATAATCAACAAGATATTGCAACATCTGAAAAAATCGATGTGCAGAAACAAAATAAAGAACCTTAAGGTGACCAAGCATTTATGCGGCAACTGCAACTTGATATAGAACCTCAACTTGATGCACGGATCAGTGATTTTTCCGGCCCAGGTTGGGGACCCGTCATTGATGCAGTTCGCCAACTTCATGCTGGATTAATGAATCGATTTTATCTTTATGGCGGGGCGGGCACAGGTAAGAGTCACTTATTAACTGCAATATGTGACTCATATCTAGATGTGGGGAAATCTGCAATTAAAGTGTCATTGCTAGAATTGCTCGATGCTCCAATTGAGGCGATTACTTCATTGGATCGTTATGATTTGGTCGCACTAGATGATATTGAAGCGATCAGTGGTGTACCGCATTGGCAAAAAGCGGTATTTCACTTAATAAATAATAATAATGATGGTGGAGGACAACTAGTCTTTTCATCTAGATCTGCGCCAATTGAACTGAAACTTGAATTACCAGATCTTCAGTCGAGATTAACTCAAGCGGTGAGTGTTAAAGTGCCAACAGGTCAATCCTATGCTGACCGCTATGCCTTATTACATTCTGTGTTGGAGCGTAAAGGTGTGCATTTTGATCCTTTAATTATTGATTATCTGCTGACCAATGGCCCGATACAGACCAGTACCTTATTACAAACGGTTGATCAATTATCAAAGTTACTACAGGGTGAAAAAGTTAAGCTATCCAATGCAACCCTTAAGCAAATCTACGCGCTCATCGATCAGTATAGTGCTTAAATGCTTTTTTAAATGTTATTCAAAACTCAAAATGTAGACTTTATCTGAACTCGGCAATTTTTTACTTAAAAATAATTGAGAATTCTAAAAATTTGTGACAGATTAGTCAAAATGGACAAATAGCGCTACATAATTAAAGTTCGCTACTTAAAAAAATAAAGAAAAATTAAGGAGATGGTAATGCTCAGACGGGGCTTAGGTCTTGTATTGTTGTGTGCAACAGGGCATGTATTCAGTGCAGATATTGTGGTTACGACCACTGAAGATATCACCAAAAATGATGATCAATGTTCGTTGCGTGAAGCAATTGAATATATTAATCAGGGTAAACCTGAAGCAGGTCTCAATGGCTGTGGTGGTAAAGATGCCACAGATAATATTATCTTATCTACGAAAGAATATCTCCTAAACGAGCAAGTTCGCATCTCTAAACCGATGGTTTTTAGAACGCAGTATGAAACTACCATTGTCGACGATATTCCTGGTACAAAAAATGCCGTCATAACAATGAAGGGTACTGATAGAATTTTCCATATTGAGCGAATTCGTCCTAAAGCTGATGATGAAATTAGAGATGCTGCAATTGGTGTGGAATTTTACGAAATTACCTTGCAAGGTTGTACTGCATCTGTATGCAAAGACAAAGGTGGATTAATTCTCAATTATGAACGGCTAAAATTAGATAAAAGCCATCTTATCAATGGCAAAGCAAATTTTGGTGGTGCGATTTATAATGTTGAATCATTTATTGAATCCGAAACTAGCAAAATTCGTTCCGCGCGAGTGAATCTAGTTAATTCGTTATTAGAAAACAATCAAGCACAACAAGGTGCTGTTTTGTATAGTGAATATCCTGATTTTGACATTAGTGCTTCTGTTATTAAAGGTAATAAAACAACAGATTCAGAAGGTTTCGCAATCTATAGCCATAAAGTGTTGAGTGAAGATGAAACTAAGGTGACCAATCTCAATTATGCCAAAGTGACTAATTCAACAATTTTTAATAATAAGGGCTATATTATCAATGTAAAGGATGGTATTGCGCTTAATAACAATACTCTGGTCTTTAATGATTTTGGCTTGGTTTTTAATGCACCGTTTAAGAAGGCATCGCTTACTAACAATATAATTGCAAAAAATGGCAATCGAGACTGCCGTGTAGAGACTGCAATCGATCAATCAAATTTAAACAATAATTTATATGGTTTTGGTTGTGAGGGCACAGCTTCAGAAAAACTGGGCGAGCGCACATTATTAGCTGGGACTGATGTAGAAGGTGAATGTGATGTTAATTCATCTGGCATTTTATGTCCGTTCAAAGTCTATTCTGGCTATGCTTTAGGATATTTCCGTCCAAGAGTGTTGCCTAGTTATCGACAATTGACAGATTCTCCGATCATTAATCGTGGACCAGATTCAAATGGTACATCATGTGAAACAGTTGATCAGCGTGGCAACGCACGTAAGGATCGTATTTTGTGTGATCGAGGCGCAATCGAACTTATTCAGTCAAGTACGTCTTCAGGCAGATTTGGCAAGGATATCTTTTACGGAGAAATTGTTAAGTTAAATATTAATGATTTTCTAGGAGATGGTGAGCTAATACCTGCTAGTCAATGTGATGCCTTAGTCGGACCTCATCCCAAAAAAGAAGAATGGCAAGCGGGCTGTATGATCATCCAACAAAATAATTCTCCAAGTAAAGGTAAAGCAGAACTACTCCAAAATGGGGAGTTTACTTATACGCCTCAAGGGAATTGGCACGGAACTGATGATTTTAAAGTTTTGGTCGTTGTATCTACACGTCAATTGAATGAGTCAATGAATCCTTATATCGAAATTCCAACTGTCATTAAACAAGACCCCAGAGATACTTATACAAGCGATAAAGTAAAAACTTCTGGTGGGGGGCTAGGTCTAATCTCCGTATTAGGTCTGATGACTTTAATCGCGATACGTAGAAAAAAATAATAAGGGAATCGTATGTTGAAAAGTAGAAAAGCTTTTTTGACTTTAGCAGTCCTTTCTGCAATGTCATTAATGGCTGCTGAAGATACAACAATTTATGTCACTACCTTCGATGATGAAGACGGTACTAATGATGCAAAGTGTTCACTCAGAGAAGCGTTGAAGGCTGCTTCGACAAATCGAGCTTATGGAGGTTGTGCTAAAGGTAATACGGATCGAGTACAAACTGACATTATTCAGCTTGAAGCTGGTACTTATAGCTTGAATGCAGAGCTTCAGCCAACTTCTTCAGTGATTATTAGGGGTAAAGAGCCTGTCGATTATTCCAAACCGAATGTCATTTCAAATAGTTATCCTGCGCAAACTAAAATTCAAACTATAATTAATGGTCAAAATACACATCGCATTTTCAATACGACCAATCTAAATCGACCAAGTTTGAGTTTAAGAAATATAGAGCTGAGAAATGGTAAATCATCTACCAACGGTGGCGCTTTGCTATTGGGAGGCGAGACTGATTTATATAATGTAAATATCACTAGCTCTTCTGCATTAAGAGGTGGAGCGATATTTTTGAATGACAGTGATAGCTCTTTAAGTTATTCGGTCGGGTGGGTGAGTGGTAATACAGCTCAGCAAGGCGCTGTTATAGCGATGTCTTGTTTGGATAATCTTGTGTTCACACGCCGTAAGATTGATTTATCCCGTATGTCTATTACCGAAAATGGAAATACAGCTTCAAACAGTTTATTCTCATTTTGTGGTGAACCTACAGCTCAATTGCAAGCAAATACAATCTCTTCCAATGTATTAAATACTACACAAGGTCAAATTTTTCAATTTAGTGATCGTTTAACAGATGGGGGTCAAATAAATTTGAGTCCCAATTCTATTTTGAAGCTCGATAGTAATACGATTATCGCAAATACCGCGCGATCTGTGCTTTGGTATGCAAATACAGGTGCAAAAGCCTTAAATCATAATGTGATAGGTTTTAATCAGGCTAAAGCCTGTATATATAGTCACGGTGATGTGAGCCAAGTTGAGTCAGCAGGTATTGAATTATTGGCAAATGCTATTCCACTGAGTAATCCATCTATAGACTGTGATCTACCAGCAAAAGCGTCAGAAAATGCACAAAAAAATAGTCTTGATGTTAGTCAATTGAGTATCAATGATCTGTTTTCAACATCGTTACCGGTTAAAGATGAGAATACTAACTTTCATCCTGTCTTTTTTCCGAAGATTAATTCTAGTGGTACAGATTTAGTTGATTTTGGTACTGATGGTTGTTCGCAACTTGATCAACGAGGTATAAATCGGATTGGATTGGACTCGCTCAACAGTTTAGATGCGACTCCCAATACTTGCGATATTGGTGCGATAGAAACCTTAAAGTTGACTGTTTCCAATTTAAGTAAAGCAAATGAATCACTGGTTCAAATAAAGAAATCAACTGAGAATAAAATTAAAGCA
This sequence comes from Acinetobacter sp. DSM 11652, assembly GCF_900109815.1. NCBI lineage: Bacteria > Pseudomonadati > Pseudomonadota > Gammaproteobacteria > Moraxellales > Moraxellaceae > Acinetobacter > Acinetobacter sp. DSM 11652. The sequence continues at coordinate 4,424 of NZ_FOBK01000005.1, read as the reverse complement.
TTCGAAGATGCTATTGCCGATCCTGAAACCAAAGAAGAAGTGATTGATTATTATAATAAGGAGCTCACCGATCAAAAAGCATTTTTGAATGAGTTAAATAATCTTAATCAATATCGTCCAATTTTGTTCGATCCATTTAAATTGAATTTACCGGATGAATTTGTTTCTCCTGATGGTAAGGTGCGAAAAATTGAGCATCTTAATGTTGATAATTATGATGTCAAAGTTGAGGTTGTGGGAGTTGGGAAATTAGATATCGATAAAACGTTCTTAGGTAAGTTTGATGATCGGTTGAAATGTGAGTGGAAACCGCAGCTTAAGCAGATAGTCATGTATAGAACAGATGGTCGCATAACACCGAGTGGAGACTCTGAATTCTGTACATATACGCTTACTTCAAAAAGCGACAGTAAAAAAACATCAAGTGCATATTTAATTGGTAATTTTATCAATATCGTGCCAACTGTTCCTGAACGCGTGGAATATACAATCAATCCAAAAAAATCGACTCAAATCAGTGTAAATTTACTGGCTGAAGCGAGTGATGCAGGTGATGGCAACAGAAATGCAATTAATCCTCCAAATAAAAAGGAGTTTTACCATAATGCTAATGGAGATGAGGTATCAATTTATTTTGCAAGAGTACCGAATCCCGTTTCAATTATCGCGGATCGGGTAGAGCCATGTGCTAATGACCGTTTTAAAAAGTGCTATGGTGGAAACATTCGAGTTCAGTTGAACAATAATTTGGATGTCTTTTCCTATGATCTTAAGTACTCAGTATTGGACGCAGACGGCGCTTCATCAGGTGAGGGAACATTAGCTGTTCTAAATGCGGAAACAGGGCCTGGAAGTTCTCGTACGAGTGGAGGGGGGAGCCTAGGTGGGTTTGGGCTTTTAGGACTCATTGGTTTAAGTTGGCTTAGAATGAGAAAGTCTAAACCTCATTAATAAAAAAGCCAGCATTTGCTGGCTTTTTTTGTGTTTGATTTTGTGTAATATTTTGCAAAAAATTAGTATATTTTGAACAGTTTATTGCTACATTTGAAGATTGCTGATCACTTTCTTAAATTACACCAATGTCATCTTTTAATGAGCTTATACCCTTAAATCAAATTGAAGTTAATCCTTCGGATTTGCTCTCAATTAAGAGGCATGATCTTGTTCCTTTATTGACTGATTCGTCTAAACTTAATTTATATGCTGAACATATTGTGCAGGCACAAAATGCTCTATTGGTAGGTATAGACCCCACTTTAAATAAAAAATTAAGCGAAACAATTTCAGATATTATTCAAAAATTGAATCAATCCAAAAAGAAATTAAAACAAAAAAAATTTAATGCTTTCCAAAAGTGGCTAGGTCTGGATTTGGAGTTTGGTGCGGGTCAAATTTCTTATATTCGTGATTTAGATAGACTCATTCTAGATGCTGATCAGCTGTCCCAACGTATTCACATTGAAATCCAAAAGTCTAGTTCTCGATTTCAGCAAGCAGTTGGTTTAAGAGAGCAAATGGCGCGCTACATTCAAGCAGCAAGACAATTTTTAACAGAATACACAGATTTTTCTCATCATCGCCATCCACTCGATAACTTTGAGGAGCGATTGGCTAAAAAAATACAAACATTAGAGTCGGTACAAGCAAACAATGATATTTCTCTCATGCAAATGCAATTGACTCAACAACTTTCATTAACTCTGACGGATCGTTTTCGTGAAGCGCAGCAAGTATTAATCCCAGCTTGGCAATATCATCTTGAGCAAACTCAAATTAAAAATGGCGCAATCGATATTGAAAAGTTAGATCAAAGTCGCGAACAACTGATTCGATCTCTAAAAAAATCACTAATTAAAGAATAAGGTGTGTTATGTCTGATTTTCCAATTCAAAAGAAAAATGAATCCTTAAGCTTAATCTCTACGGAGGAAAAGTTTTCCAAGTTAGATTTAAAAGAAATTGGGTTGACGACGTCAGACCTTGCAGCAGTCGAATCAGTTCACCAAGAACTAGCTGATATGAATCATGCTACGGTTGCTGAATATGGGAAAAATATCGCGACTAAAACAGCGACTTATACGGATGAATTACTGGATCTAGTTAAAAATAAAGATTTGGATGCAACAGGTCAAAAGTTAAATGAAGTCGTTACAGTGGCTCAACAGCTCAATACAAACAGTATTTTAAGTCCTGCTAAAAGTTCAGGCTTCTTGGGTAGTATCTTAAATCGATTTAAGGGTGCTAAACAGAGTTTTGATCAAAAGTTCAATACCACTAAAGAACAAATAGATGCTTTAGTTAAAGAAATTGAAACCTCTCAACAAGGGTTAAAAGACCGTGTAAATACATTGGATCGTATGTTTGATGGTGTGCAGGACGAATATAAACAATTAGGGGTTTATATTGCTGCAGGGAAAATTAAACAACAAGAAGTTCAGGAGCAAATAGCTGAATTAAGTACGCTAGAACAAGATGCGCAAACTAATCAAAAAATCTACGACTTAAATCACTTAGCAAACAACTTGGAAAAAAGAGTGAGTGATTTACAGGTATTGCAACAATCTGCGATGCAGACATTACCGATGATTCGAATTATTCAATCAAATAATTCAATGTTGGTTGATAAGTTTTATGCGATAAAAAATATCACGCTTCCTGCCTGGAAAAATCAAATTAGTTTAGCGATTTCATTACAGGAACAAAAAAATAGCGTCCAATTGGCCAATACTATTGATGACGCGACGAATGAGTTACTTAAACGAAATGCAGATTTATTACACCAGAACTCAGTAGATACTGCTCGAGCAAATCAACGCTCAGTGATTGACATTGAAACACTTGAACATGTTCAAAATACTCTCATTAAAACAGTGAATGATGTTATTAGTATTCAGAAAGAAGGGATGCAAAAACGTGAAGAGGCATCAATCCGTATTAAGGCTTTGCAAGGAAATCTTCAACAACTTGTTTTGGATTCGAGTCAAAATCAGCCAAAACACTAATTTCTTGAGGTTTAAATTTGAATAAAACCAATGAATATCTTGTGGCGCAGACTGAGATTCAGAAAAGATTGCCTGAATTGTACAAACGAAATCGCATACTTAATTTATGGGGATTTTTGAGTACCAGTGTACTCATTATTTCAGTTGTGTCGCTTTTTATTCATCAGGACATGATTTATGGTTTTATGGGTATGAGTGAAACTGTTCAGCAGCTTCATTTGCCACATAGTTTAGATGAAGTCGTAAACGTGTACCAACATCAGCCTGACTATTTTTTTAATTTAATATCTTGGTTAGGCTGGTTCATTCTAAAAGTATTTAGCTCAGTCATTGGTGCTTTTTTTATCGTTCATTTTTTAAAGAAAATACGTTTTTTCTATGTGAGCTTTCAATCATTTGTACTTAAGTTTGTTTGTTGGTTCATTGCTGTCATCTTAATTTGGTCAGGTTTGACCTATGTTCAATATGACTTGAATGATGAGTCTTTGGAACAACAATATCAATTAAGTCATTATGATAAATCGATTCATGAAAGTCAGATTGCTGTCATCATGACTGAACAACAGGTCGATCCAATTATACAAGCCTACGTCCTTGCGCAAGTGGCTTTGATTCACAAACCTGAAGATACCAAGCTAGCAACTGCATATTTAGCTCGACTTGCGCAAGCTGAAAGAAATGAAAAACAGTTTGTCGAATATGGTTTTAATGCAGAGCAGTTATGGTCAATGCAGCAACAAGTTTATGGTCAATCTATTACTCTTTGGGCAAAAGCGATAGATCCTCGGGCAAATCAGGCACGACAAATTTCAGAAGTTGTAAAGATGATGTTAATGGTGCTCTCAGCCATCATGTTATTGTTAATACTTATTTTTTTTGGATTAGCTCGTAGTTTTAAAAGCAGAATTCAAACGATCACTCAACGTTTGGAGATATAGTTAAAGTTTGTACTGTTACGATCATCATAAAAGAATCATTCATTCTTAAATGGATGATTTTTTAATTCAATTTTTCGATAGTCTTTATGTAAATTAACTGTTTTACCTATTTTTGTATTTCTTCTAATATAGCTTTATCAAATAAATATTACTCCTTTGGAGACGTTAGCAATGTTAGATCAAAATACTTCAGCTCAATTAAAAACGCTTTTAGAACGCCTTGAAGGTCCAATCGAACTGGTTGCGACTTTAAATGATTCAGACAAATCTGTAAAAATCAAAGAACTTGTGGAAGAAGTGGCTGCACTTTCTCCATTAGTCACAGCTCGTTTTGATGGTCAAAATAAACGTGCGCCGAGCTTTGGTATTGCAAAAGCAGGTGAAGAACCGCGTGTCTTCTTCGCAGGCTTACCAATGGGTCATGAGTTCACTTCTTTGATTTTGGCATTGCTACAAACTTCTGGTTATGCACCAAAAGTATCTGA
>NZ_FOBK01000013.1:0-80829 GCF_900109815.1 Acinetobacter sp. DSM 11652 | reverse complement strand
GATTTTCTAAAACGTAGTCTTTACCTTCATAATTCATGGTTGGTTTGCCTTCAGCGAGCAAAGTACCAAAACCTGTTGGTGTGTAGATTGGACCTAAGCCCATACCCGCCGCTTGAATACGGCAAGCCAAGTTGCCTTGCGGTACAAGTTCTAACTCGATTTTGCCTGCACGGTAGAGTTCATCGAAGACATAAGAGTCAGACTGACGAGGAAAAGAACAGATGATTTTACGTACAGCGCCTGCTTGTAACAGTTTAGCCAAGCCGTAATCACCATTACCTGCGTTGTTGTTGACGATCACTAAGTCTTTAATACCGAGTTCAATTAAGCCATCGATGAGTTCAGCAGGCTGACCTGCGGTACCAAACCCACCAATCATAATGGTTGAACCGTCTTTAATTTGGGATAAAGCTTCAACTAAAGACTGTGACGATTTATCGATCATCCAACAACTCCCTCTGTACAACATATTTTAATATTTGGGGAATCCACGATTAGCGCAATTTCAATCTGGACGGAGATTGAAATATGCAACTAAATCGCTTGGATTCCGTCATTCCATTCTTGATAAATTACAAAGCTTGAGCTACCTTGAAAAAAGGTTTTTGTACGATTTACAGATTTTTTGTTCGATGATCGAACAATATCTTGAGTATATTGCTCAAGATTCTAAATCAGCATCAATAATTCAATTTTTAAAATAGCAAGGAAAATGCTGTGTCTACAGAATCAGACTCAAGGAACAGACAACTTCAAAATCCAGATAATAAAAAGTGGATTCGTCATGAAGACTTTATTGCAGGTATCAGCAAAGGACTTGCTATCTTGGATTGTTTTGCAAATGACCGTCACCGTTTAAATGTGACCATGGCTGCAGAAAAAACAGGGTTGACTCGAGCCGCTGCAAGGCGACATTTAATGACTTTAGAATATTTAGGTTATTTAGAGTTTGATGGTCATTACTATTATTTAACACCTAAAGTTTTAAAATTTTCAGGTGCATATTTAAGTGGTGCACAGCTGCCTAAAATTGCTCAGCCATTGTTGAATTTACTTACTCAGCAAACCTCTCTCATTTATTCCGTGATGGTATTAGATGGCTACGAAGCTATTACGATTGCACGTAGTGCAGCGCATCAACAGACTGATCGTGTTAATCCTTATGGATTACATTTAGGTAACCGACTACCTGCTCATGCCACATCTGCAGGGAAAATTTTATTAAGTTATTTATCCAAGGAAGCACAAGAAGAATGGTTGGAAAAATATCCCCTCAAAGCACTCACCAAATATACGTATACCGATAATGAGAAATTTATAAAATTATTAGCAGAAGTTAGAGCTGATGAATATTGTTACTCAGCTGAAGAACATGAGTTAGGCGTACATGCTTTGGCGGTACCTATTCACAATCATCGTGCTGATGTTATCGCAGCATTGAACATTGTGTCACCGACAGGTAAAACCAGTAAGGAATATTTAATTCAGTATATTCTGCCCTTATTACAGCAAACCTCGATTGAATTTAGACAATTTGTTTAATAAAAAAACACACCAAATTGTGGAGCAATTTGGTGTGCGCTAAAAAATAGCCAATGGATTAAGCTTAACGTAGAGGATTAACTCGCTTTTTGGAGTGGTAGTCCAACATAGTTTTCAGCAAGCGTAGTTTGCCCTGCTTCTGAACCAAGAATATAACTTAATTCAGCTTGTTTGATTTTATGCTCGAATTCGGTTTCTGTCTCAAAACGATGTAATAAATGAGTCATCCACCAAGAGAAACGCTCTGCTTTCCATACACGTTTTAAGCAATTTTCAGAATACTGCTCAATCCCCTGCTCAGAACCCGTTTGATAATATTCAATGAGAGCTTGAGAAAGATACGCAATATCAGATGCAGCGAGGTTTAAACCTTTAGCTCCTGTTGGCGGTACAATATGAGCAGCATCACCCGCCAAGAACATTTTACCAAAACGCATTGGTTCAGTGACAAAACTACGTAATGGCGCAATACTCTTCTCAATTGATGGACCAGTCACAAGCTTTTCACGGCTTTCAGGATCTAGACGATTTTTTAACTCTTCCCAAAATTGCTCATCTGACCAATTTTCAACTTTATCCGTTAACGGTACTTGTAGATAATAGCGACTTCTCGTGTTAGAACGCATACTGCATAATGCAAATCCACGATCAGATTGCACATAAATTAGTTCATCCGCAACAGGAGGTACATCTGCCAATACCCCCAACCAGCCAAATGGATAGACTTTCTCAAAAGTTTTAATTTTGTCTTCTGGCACACTGGCACGGCACACGCCATGGTAACCATCACAACCAGCGATAAAATCACATTCAACTTTAACTTGCTGACCATTATGCTCAAAAGTAACACTTGGTTGACCGTAGAAATCATGTACTTGAACGTTAGCTGATTCGTAGTATGAAGTGAGTTGAGCTGCTGTGCGAGCCTGCATTAAATCTTTGGTGACTTCAGTTTGGCCATATACCGTAACTTGTTTACCACCCGTCAACTGCGTTAAATCAACACGGTGCTTTTCACCATTGGTTAGAATTTCAATACCCTGATGAGGTAACCCTTTTTCACGCAGTTGCTGATCTACACCAGCTTCAGTCAATAAATCTACTGAAACTTGCTCTAAAATCCCAGCACGGATACGACTGGCAACATATTCAGCACTACGCTGTTCAATTAAAATATGATCAATGCCAGCTTTATATAGCAGTTGACCGAGTAATAAACCTGCTGGACCTGAACCAATAATCGCGACTTTGGTTTTTAAAATTTCCATATTGCAAACACCCTCAATTTTTTTCCTTTTGTAAAACCTAATGAAATTCCAACTGAGGTACTAGACTTTAGCCCTAAATACGACCGAATTTAGTGACAAATGACCGATCATCGGACAAGATATCAGAATTCAAGGGTGTAAATCAGAGCAATATCATGCGCAATGAATTGATTTCAAATGCTAAAAATAAAGAAGTAATTCAATATGATGATTATATTGCAGGCCTTGCTAAAGGTTTGAATCTATTAGAGTGCTTTGGTGTTGAACGTCAAAAATTAAATGTCACCCAAATTGCTGAACGTACAGGATTGAGTCGCAGCGCAGCACGACGATATTTAAGAACTTTAAAGTTTTTAGGTTATTTAGACACAGATGAACATTTTTATTGGCTCACCTACAAAGTTTTACGCTTTTCAAGTGCTTATCTAAGCTCTGCATATTTACCAAAAGTCGCTCAACCTATGCTGAATTTACTCAGTATCAAAACTGCACTGAGCTATTCAGTCACGGTACTCGATGAACATGAAGTCGTACCTGTTGCGAAAAGTGTTCCTCAACAGAACGAATCATCTAAAATGAGTCCGTTGGGTATTCATTTAGGTAATCGCCTTCCAGCCTACGCCACCTCTACAGGTAAAATACTACTCTCAAGATTGAGCCATGATGAACTTAATCAATGGCTTGCACAATATCCACTCAAGAGATTAACGCCTTTTACCATCATAGATCATCAAAAGTTTATAAACACTATTGCAACTGTTCAAAAACAAGACTATTGCATTTCTACAGAAGAACATGAATTGGGAATTATTGCTTTAGCTGTCCCTATTCTCAACATGCAAGGTAATACTGTAGCCGCACTCAACTGTATCGGATCCAGCCACAGAATTACAGAAACATATTTAATCCAAAATATTTTGCCCCAGCTTAAACAAGTAGCTCATGATTTGCGCGCTATTTTATAAAATTCGGAAGATTCGAATGAACTTTTAAGATTTTTTTCCTTTCTTTAACTGAGGCGTTCATTTTTTTAATCCCTAGTACTTTAGTATATTTTTCAAGTACTTCTTCGCAAATATGGATCCATTTAATCTAAAATATATCTAAGTTAATATTTTTTTGCTTGAATTTGGATCCAATAATGCTAAATTCATGCACATTGCAGACGTGTTGATTATTTCATCAATACCAGAATATGGACGGGTTCTGACTGCGATGAACACCTTAAACATTACTAGGATGACTTCTGAAGTCTGCCTACGTTTATGACATGTAATCACATGCCACACGTAGTGCTTTTCAATGAGGTCTTATTCCATGGAGAAAGTAAATGGTTCAGAACCCGCGTGAGGAAATGAATAACAAGACCATGAATGGGTTTCAGTGGTTTGTTATCGGTATCTGTATTTTATTAAATGTTATTGATGGCTTTGACGTTCTTGTCATGGCCTTTACTGCTGCATCTGTTTCTGCCGAGTGGGGACTGACTGGCGCTGAACTTGGTGCACTATTGAGTGCTGGCTTATTTGGTATGGGTGCTGGCTCACTATTTCTTGCACCTTGGGCTGATAAAATCGGTCGCCGCCCACTCATCTTACTTTGCCTACTTATCTCTGGAGTAAGTATGGTTGCAGCATCATTTGCTCAGACTGCAATGCAACTTGGCATGATGCGTTTTGTGACTGGTTTAGGCATCGGCGGTATTCTCGCAAGTAGTAATGTTATTGCAAGTGAGTACGCATCTCTGCGTTGGAGAAGTCTCGCAGTCAGCTTACAATGTACAGGTTACGCGATTGGTGCAACCGTTGGTGGGATTATTGCAATTGCACTTATCAGCAATTTCGGATGGCGTGCAGTCTTCTTAACAGGTGGTTTAGCGACTTTATTCATGTTGGTCGTGTCTTATTTCACCTTACCAGAATCACTTGATTACCTTTTGGTTAAACAGCCAAAAAATGCTCTAGAACGTATTAATGTTTTAGCAAAGAAAATCAATATTACCCCATTACAGCAACTTCCTACGGTCACTATGACCAGCGAACAAGCAAAGAGTGGTTTGGCACGTTTGTTCAGCGCTAAATTGGCACTTCAAACGATTTGTATCTGGTTTAGCTTCTTCTTCGTTATGTTTGGTTTCTACTTCGTCATGAGTTGGACACCAAAAATCTTATCTGCAAATGGGATGACCACTGAACAAGGTGTAACAGCAGGTGTCCTGATTAGTGCTGGCGGTATGTTTGGTGCTGCGCTGTTAGGTCTGATTAGTTCACGTATCCGTATTTACTATGTTCAAGCGGCTTTCCTTGCCTTAACTGCAATCTTGATCTGGTTATTTGTGAACAGTACTGGTTCACTCATGATCGCATTCATTCTCGCTTTATTCCTTGGCATGATGTCAAACGGATGTGTCGCAGGTCTATATGCGATGTCTCCTGCAATCTATGATGCTGATGTTCGTGCGACTGGTGTTGGTTATGCGATTGGTTTTGGTCGTGTAGGCGGTATTTTGTCTCCACTGGTAGCAGGTGCTTTCCTCGATAGTGGTATCTCATCACTTGTACTTTACGGTTATTATGCGTTGGCATTCGTTGCAGCCATTATCATGGTATTAAGCATTTCAAAACTCAAAAATAAAGAAACTGCACAATTGCATTTCCAACAACCAACATCTGCATAATCATTTTTTTAATACTTTAGAGCTAGACAAGACGTCTAGCTCCACTTTTCATATAGGGACAATAATGAGATTTTCTGCAATCTTTTTAGGGGTAATTGCGTCTGGATTTCTATCAACAACGCAAGCTAATTCTTTTATAGACGACTCATCAGTCAATCTAACAGCTCGTAATTTTTATTTTGATCGCGCATATACACAAGATGAATCAGGTAAAGATCAGAAAGACTGGGCTCAAGGTTTTATCTTTAAAGCTAATTCAGGCTATACACCAGGTACCGTAGGACTAGGTTTAGACATTATGGCACTGGCCGGTTTTAATCTTTTAGGCAGTGATGCCGACGATTATGCAGCTTCGGGATTACTACCAAGCAGTCCATCAGGTAAAGCTGATCAGTATGGAGAAATTCGCTGGACGGCAAAAGCGAAAGTGGGCAAATCGACTTTACATGGGGGTACACTCGCACCAATGTTCCCTGTTTTGTTCTCTTCACCAGCTCGTTTATTCCAGCAAAATTATCGAGGTACACATCTTCAAATCAATGAAGTGGATAATTTGAAAATTCATGCACTGTATGTGGATCGTGTGAATCAACGTGATTCAACAGATTATGAAAAAATTAAAGTTGGCAATCCTAATAATCGATTTAAGACTGCTGCCGAATCATCTGGCTTACACATGCTTGGTGCTGAATATAAATTTAACGATCAAATTAGTGCGCAACTCTTTCATGCCAACCTTCATGATGTTTATCACCAAAATTTCATTGGTGCAAAAAGCAAACATGATATAGGTATTGGGCATTTATTAGGGGATGTACGCATGTTTGTGAGTGAAGACTCAGGTCAAGCTCGTGCAGGACATATTGAAAATCAACATTTGAGCGGTATTTTTGGGCTTAACCGTAACAATCATACTTTCAGTTTGGGCTATATGCAGTCTTTTGGTGATACAGCTCTTCCGACCTTAGCGGGTTCAGAGCCAGCAGTGTTCTTAGATAGTATGAGTGCTGATTTCACCAACATTAATGAAAAAGTCTATCACGCACGCTATGACTATGACTTTAAAGACACTTCATTGAAAGGTCTAAAGTTTATGACTCGTTATAGTAAAGGCGATGATATTGAAATTCGTAACACCGACAATCAGACGTTTGAACAAGATGCTCTTGATTTCGAGCTCAGCTATCGTGTTCCAACGGGTAAACTCGAAGGTTTAAATATTCGTACACGTTATAGTCGCTACCGTAACGATATCCCACCAGTAGGTATGGCATTTAAGTCGGATGACGAAATGCGTGTCAACATTGATTACACTTGGAAATTTAAATAAAACAAAGTTAAAGGGAGTTCAACGGAACTCCCTTTAACACAAATACCTTTCATCGATCACAGCTCATATTTTAATTTCACATCCATTTCACAAGATTGCCAGTAGATTAAAAAATAAGAATAAATTAGTGGATTGAGATCATGAAACACGTCAAAAAAATTGTGGCTGCGACATTGAGCCTTCCTCTACTCTTTTTATCAGGCTGTGCAAGCATCCCAAGTTACTCTGATGATTATGCTCAAGCACGATCGACAGTTCAAGGCATCACCATGACGCCTGCCAAAGCTCAAGATATAGGGGTTCGTTTTACCAGTGCATTCAATACTTTAGGTACACCTGAATTCACTAACCGAGCAAGCAATCTGTATGCTGACAGTTTATATATCAATGACACACTTTCACAATTTAGTAAGCGTGAAAATCTAGTCGAACATTTCAAAGGTATGAATAACCGTGTCAGTAATGTTTCAGTCAAATTGCTAAACACATCACATTTTGACGACTCAGCCTATGTGCATTGGCGTATGGCATATGATTTTAAAATCTTCGGCACGACTCGAAGCATGGAATCACATGGAATTAGTGAAATAAAACTCAATGAGCAAGACAAAATTGTGTTCCAGCAAGACTTTTGGGACCCAGCTGATGGCTTATTTCGCTCACTACCATATGCTGGAGGGTTATACGCATGGTTATTACCTTTCAAAAAATCGCAATAATCACCCTCTCTGCTTTGAGTCTATTCTTATTACCACTCGCGCATGCACAAAGTGTGCGTGAGTGTGGTCAAGGAGACCTCAAAGTCGGACAAAAAAATGTCGGTAAAGCAACTTATTTCGCTCAAAATTGTCAAAGCACTTGGAAGAATCAAGATATTCGCATGGACTTTGCTTATACTCAAAATATTCCAGAATGGGCTTTTAAAAAGGCTGCAACGCACTTTCTCAAACGAAATGTCAAACAAGCCAATACGTTAAAACAGCTTGACCAGATCACACAATTGTATCAACCGGTTCGATCTGGTGATATTTACAGTCTAAGCTATACCCATTCGACCCAGACTTTAACTTTGAGTCTAAATCAAAAAATTTTGGGTAAAATTCAATACATGAATGCCAATGATTATTTTAAAATTTGGCTGGGTTCGTCTCCATTTAGTGATACTTTAAAAAAGCAATTATTGGACTAATCGTGTCGACATGACTAAACATTTTATTTTAATGGTCGAAGATCATTACGAACTTGCTTCAACATTATGTGAATTTTTAGAAGAGCATAATTTTGTGGTTGATCATGCGCGTAATTTGGATGTGGCACGTCAACTGCTCAAGCAACATCCTTATCATATTCTACTGTTAGATATTAATTTACCTGACGGTACAGGGTATGACCTGTGTGAATGGCTTCGCAACGAACAAGGACTCGACCTCCCGGTACTGATGCTGACTGCTCGTGATACTTTGGATGATAAATTAAAAGGTTTCCGAGCAGGTACAGATGATTATTTAGTCAAACCATTTGATTTTAATGAATTGGTTTATCGTGTTCGTGCACTGATCAAACGCTCATTAGGAGAAGTATCTAACAGCCAAATCAAAATTCACGATCTCACATTAGACCCTGCTTTACAGCAAATCACTCGTGCAGGTCAAATGATCGAACTGCCACCTATTCAATTCAAACTTTTAAAATTACTTATGCGAAACTCACCTAAAGTGCTCACTAAACAGGAGATCATGCTTGAGTTATGGGGGGATGAAGAACCAGAAAGCGATGCACTCAGAAGCCATATCTATAATTTAAGAAAAATGGTCGATAAGCCGTTTGAACAAAAATTAATACACACCGTTTCAGGGGTAGGTCTAAAGATCGCAGTTGAATAAAACTAGTTACTACTGAAAAAACTAGTTACTACTGAATTCGCACTTCAGATCAAATTCCTCCAAATACACTATTTTGGAGGCTGATCATTCAAGTAAACGACCACAATCAGTCCTGAACTGAGTGACAAGTCAACTTTTGGATGAGTCATCAAATAGTATTCACGATCAAATAACTCTACTCTCCAGCCAAGTTGTTTACATAATTTTTGAACCAGTTGTAGCCCGATACCATGACCTTTGATATCGAGTTGCAGCTGCTGATTCGTTAGTTCTTGCACCTTAGAGTTATTCGGTAAATCAATCCCGATACCATTATCTGCGACCAACACTTTATTTTTTTCGAGAATGACATTAATGCTTGTACCTTGAGAGTAATTCAATGCATTTCTTAAAATATTGCTAAACACCATTTTTGTCATCGATGGATATAAATGACGTTTGACCTCATTAACTTCGATGTTTAAATCGATACTCATTCCTTTTGCCAAACTGACACTATTCAAGTCACTTACAACATCTTGAAGCAGTTCTGATAAGCGTGTTTTTTCACTTTGTAAATTGCTTGTGGTATTTCGAGCAATCGCCAAAAGTGTATCGACCAATAACTGCATATCTTCGATTGTGTTTTGCAATCGAGTAAAAGATTTGTTATCACCATAACGGGCCTGACAAAGTTGTACATTTCCCTTCAATATTGTGAGCGGTGTTCGAAGTTCATGACTAACATCGCCAGTAAACTCTCTTTCACGCTGAATGAATTCGCTTAAAACTTGATGATATTTTTCAAGTGCTTGCTTGAGATATTCAGCCTCCAAATTAGAATCTGTTTTAATTTCTTTAAATGGTGATGCTCGATTATTCTGATGTTCCCAATCGATATGTTCGAGTGCATTGGCTAAGCGTGTGATGGGCGAAAAATAGCGGCGTGCACGGCGATTCCACCACCACAGCACACTGTATAGCAAAAATAAGCTGACCATGAGTGGCGCTAAACCAAACAGCCAAATAAGCTTATTAACATTACTTTCACCAAACACTAAAAAAACGTGTTCACCATTGCGTGTCCCATAAACCGTCATCCGGTCTTTACCATCGATATAGTGTCGATGTACACCCGATTGGAGTTTTAAATTACGAAATTCAGAGGGGGCTAACTCGTCATCGGACCAACGATATCCATATAAATTTTTAGTGTCGGGTAAAGCAGCTTCTGGATTACGCTCCATACGCTGCCAGTAATGCTCCATCTCCTGTTCGAGCGCTGTGGTCAGCAATGTTCCTTTAATGACCCAAGCACTGCAACCAATCCCAATCACAATAGACAAGGCAATAAGACCAATTTGTAGCCAATAATAGCGGTTAAACACCTCACCCAAAGGATGATCGCGTTTATCCCTAAATAGCCTCATCATGGACATGTACCCTCTTCACCTTATCGCTAAGCTTAGTTTGAACTTCAAACAGCTCGCTTCTTAAACAAATAATGGCCAATCACCCACTCACGACCTTTGTCATAACCAAACAGTTCTGCACAAGCCATGAAAAAGATTCTCCAACGTTGCCACCAGATTTCCGCATCTTGACCATAAGTTTGCTTAAATAGTGGTTTAAGTAAGTCCTTTTTTTGGTCCATATTATTTAACCATGCATTGGCTGTATGTTCATACTGTTGTCCAGACCATTGCCATTGGTTTTCTAACTGTAAATGATCCTGAAAGTGCAGGAAAGTCGAAACAGCAGGCATTAAACCGCCTGTAAAAAAATATTTAGACATCCAGTCATAATCATTTTTAACTTCAAATGGATAGTGAATAAATCGATGGCAGAAAATATGACACCACAATAAACCATCTGCTTTGAGCCATTGGCTAATATTGGCAAATAATCGCTGATAGTTTCGAACATGCTCAAACATTTCAACGGATACAACACGATCAAAAGAGTTTTGCTCCAACTCGAGTTGATTTACATCACAGGTGATGACTGTCAAATTGTTAAATTGCTTTTCTTTGGCTTGTTGTTGAATGTGAAGACGTTGAGTATTGGAGTTTGATACTACCGTAATGTTGGCATTTGGATAATGCTCTGCCATATACAAACTGAGTGATCCCCAACCACAGCCTATTTCTAAGATGTCCTGACCATCTTGTAATTGCGCACGTTCACAGTAGACCTGCAGGGCATTTTCCTCAGCTTGATCTAAACTGGTTTTAGCATCATGGAATAAACTGGCACTGTACTTTAAACGCTTGCCCAACACGGCCTGAAAGAATGCTGTAGGCAATTCATAATGTTGTTCATTTGCCTTGTCTGTATCAATCGCGATTTCACTTTTTTTCAAGTCTCTTAATACATCCATATAACGCTGTGAAGCGAATACAGCGTCAAAACGACCTTCTTGCTCAAGACGTTTTTTGCAAAGTGCTTGGATACCAAGACGAATCACTTGATCTGGAACTTTGCCACTTTCAATGAGTTTTAACGATTGTTGAACGATTGAATCCATGTAATTACCTACTTTTTCGGTGGCCAAGGAAGAAACATTGATGTTTTTTGTTGGTACATCTTGTAGTTTGCACCACGATTTTTGAGCGCTTGCTGTTCACTAAATGGAATACCCGTGATGTAGTACAAAAAGAGCCACATCAACACCGGATAGATCCACAACCAAGGCGTTCCCGCCGCTATACCTAAGATTGGATAAGCAAACCAATGTATCCATTCAAAAAAGTAATTCGGATGGCGTGAATATTTCCATAACCCTTGATCCATCGTTTTGCCACGATTATTCGGGTTCAATTTAAATTGATACAACTGATGATCTGCGAGTGCCTCACCAATAAATGCAACCAGCATGATTAATCCTGAAATCAGCAGCAGCAGTTCTGTCGAGTTACTCCACTGCATCGCAGGTATACTGAGCAATTTGATCATTGGATATGAGAATAAGGAGATCAACCCAGCCTGAAATAGAAAAAAGAGAAGAAAACCTAAATGTTGAAAGTCTCCCATCGCACGGCGCATATTGGCATAACGCGTGTCCTCAGCATCTTCTCGGATATATCTTCTGAATAAATGCCATGCTAAACGGAGAAACCAAAGACCACTCGCGATCGCTAGAAAAATGCGAACAGATGTAGGGGCTTCATTCATTACATTTGCTGCGATGAGGACATTTAAAGCTATTCCAAAGCTCCAAATGACATCGACCAAACCTGCACGATGATTAAATGTCACCCAAATCCATGCACAAAGCATCAGGAAAACATTCATCACAAATAAATTGAGCAACATCGAGATGTCCTCTCACTGATTTAGTATGGACTTGCTTCAAACAATAAATGCACATCACTAATGACGCCTTCGAGAAAACCTCCTTCGCAATAACATAAATAAAAATCCCACATGCGAATAAAGTTTTCATCAAAGCCCAGTGCTAAAACTTGCTCACGCTGTTGTAGAAAACGTTCACGCCAGCAGTGAATCGTTTGTGCATAACTTAAACCAATATCTTCAAGATGCTTTAGACGTAATTTTTGTTCTGATGCAACGTTGGTCATCACGCTGATACAAGGAATAAAACTACCTGGGAAAATGTATCTTTTGATGTAATCGACCGTACTCAATGCCTTTTCATATCGCGCATCTTCAATGGTGATGGCTTGAATAAGCGCCAAACCATTAGGTTTTAACAGCTGTCTACACTTTTCAAAATATGTCGATAGATATTGAGCACCAACGGCTTCAATCATTTCAATTGAAACCAATTTATCGAATTTACCTTCAAGTAAACGATAATCTTTTAATTTAATTTCAACACGATGAGACAGACCCGCAGCGTCAATTCTAGCTTTAGCTTCGTCATATTGAGCTTGAGAAATGGTAATAGTAGTCACTTTACAACCATAGTTTTGCGCAGCATAGATCGCAAAACCACCCCATCCACTGCCAATTTCAACCAAATGATCCATCGGTTGAAGTTTCAATTTTTGGCATATGATTTCTTTTTTATAATCGGATGCTTGTTCCAAAGTCATAGATTGATCTTTGAATACCGCGCTGGAGTACATCATGCTCGGATCAAGAAATAACTTAAAAAAGTCATTACTTAAATCATAATGCTCAGCAATATTTTTGCGACTACCTTCCAATGAGTTTTTACGCGATGCATACCAAGTTTTGAGCAAGAGTTGACTCGCCTTTGCTAAGGCACTTTGGTTCATACGATCTAAAATATCGCGATTTCTCGCAAGAATTCGTACAATCTTCACTAAATCTGGTGTCGTCCAATATCCTTGAATGAAACCTTCAGCTGCACCAAGAACCCCCTGACGAAAAAGTAGATCCATCAACTTTGCATCATGGACCTCAATCACTGCGTCTAGATCACTCACCTCACCGACTGAACCCTCCCAAATCCCTTTAAAATGAATTTGGCCGTGTTTTAATTTCAGTAAATGACGTAATACCAGCGGTAGTGAAGATTGCTCTCCCATTAACAATGATTTCATATCACAGCTTATCCTTCGTTTTATTGGGATGCCGATAAAATGGAACTCTATTTATCCAAAGCTTAAAGGCATGATAATAAATACCTGCAACCATCTTGATCGGCTCAAATAGTTTAAAAACAGCATAGCGATGAAGTTGTGAAGGAAGTGTGATGGGAGTTAACTCAAAACGCATTGATGCATCGAATTGTAATTTTTCCTCTTTAAACAATTGCATAAGCACATAATTTTGTTTTTCAGCCAAACTAAACGTCCATTGATACTTCAGATCCATTGGCATGAAGGGTGACACGTGAAAAGCTTTGTCGAACTGGAAGTGGAAGCTCGTATATTCGGAATGCTGCTCCCCCCCGGTGCGACAATCGTGAACATATACCTGTCTTTCTAACCAGGGTGTATTGGTGATTTCACTGAGAATGAACTGTAATTTTTGCTGGGCATTAAATAGAAAATAAAAAACCACCGAATTAAATCTGAAGCCAAGCGTGCGCGGCAAAGCCAACACCCGAATTTCAGCGAGCTCCGTCGGCTCTTCTAAAGTATGCTCTTCCAACACATGCAGAACCTTCTCTCGAATCGTGCCTTGATAGTTTGCCAAGAAGTCATCAGAATCTAGGCTCAGAAAGTTCCATTTTTTCGTTGACCAAAGTATCGAAGTTTGCGCGAAGTGTTCGAGCTGTTCTGGATCAAACCACAAATACGTCAGCTGACTCTGAAAAGCATAAGGCTTAGGCAAGTAACGGCGATGACGAATGTCAGCAACTGCAATTGCAAGTGGATACAGCTGCATAAGTACTCCTAAGCGGCTTGATTTGATGAATTTAATAAGGCTTCAACCACCCATGACGCACTTCTTGCACCATCTTCATGAAAGCCCCATCCCCAATAAGCACCACAAAAATAGGTCCGATTTAAACCGTTTATTTCAGACCATCTTGACTGAGCTGCAATAGCTTCCGCATTAAATACAGGATGACGATAGTGACGCTGAACCCAGACTTTGTTTGGATCTAAATCAAAATTCGGATTTAATGTCGCAAAAATCTGAGTTTCACATTTCAAATTTTGTAGCTGATTCATCCAGTAACTAAATCCATAATGGACACTACTTTGCTGAAATGGAGTGACTTGACCCGCTCTATTCGGTGTGACATGCACATGCCAACTTGCCCACTGACGTTTTGATTTTGGCATAATGCTGGTATCTGAATGCAACACCATATGATTGTCTTGATACTGAAATTTTTCTAATATTTCTGATTCTTTAAACGTTGGTTCAGCGAGCAACTTCAATGTGTCATCTGCATGACTTGCAAATACTACCCAATCAAACCGTTCAACTCCCTCCCCCGTTTCAATACTCACGTCATTTGCTGAGCGCTTAACTGACTTCACTTCTACTTTTTTAAACTGAATATGCTTTGCTTGAGTTTGAATTGCACGGATATATTTAGAAGACCCGCCTTTTATGGTTAACCATTGTGGTCGATCTTTGAGTTGCAACATACGATGATGTTGAAAAAAACTGACTACAAATTTATATGGAATCTGACCTGCTTGCTCCACTGGGCATGACCATAATGCACCGCACATCGGATAGAGATGCTCTTGCCTAAACGCATCCGAGTATCCATGCTCGTTAAGATATTGCTCAATAGTGTAATGCGGGTCGGTCTCATCCACATCAAGATCTTTATTTGCTGCATAAAATCTGAATAAATCTGACAGCATCGCTCTAAAGCGGGTCTTTAAAAGATTCTGTGGTTTGAACAATAATGAGAATTTCTTGGAAGGGTTATATTGCAGTCCTGTGACCTGATTATTAACTGAAAACCCCATATCGCTGCTTTGAGCTTGTACACCAAGCTCCTTCAACATCTCACAAAATAAAGGATAGTTGTGTTCATTAAAAACAATGAATCCGCTATCCACTGCAACTTGCTCACCATCGATCTTTAATTGATGAGTATCAGTATGTCCCCCAAAATAATTATTCTTTTCAAATACGGTCACCTCATGCAACTTACTCAACTTCCAAGCTGCATAAAGTCCTGAAATACCCGATCCAATAATTGCAATTTTCATCTTGATTCCTTTGACTGAACTTGAGAATGTTGGAGTTTGGTCTTTTTCGAACGCGTAATTTTACTTGCTTCATAGACTCGAGCTGGTATGGGTTTCATTCCCCAAACCAAGCCGAACCATGACATAAATTTTAAGATGTAATAGGTCACATCGATCTGCCACCAATAGAACCCTTGGCGCGTACTTCCTGCATAAAAATGATGATTGTTGTGCCAGCCTTCACCAAGTGTAATCAGAGATAAAAATAAGTTGTTGCGACTATGATCATTCGTCTCAAAATCTCGGCTTCCATAATGGTGAGCCAGTGAGTTAATGCACAATGTGGCATGAATAAGCAGAACAGTTGAAATTGCGCCTCCCCATACCAATAACTGTAAACCACTGGTTCCCCAATGTGGCCACATCCAAGCAGCCCATTCCCCAAGACCATAAATTCCGATAGCCGTTATTAGGACGATCATCAAACTAAAACGATCTAACCAAATCAGCTCCGGAAACTTCAGCCAATCTTTAATGACACTTTTACGCGTTGAAAAATTATATTCATTTAAAAACCAACCAACATGGCTATACCAAAATCCATGCGTTGATGAATGTGGGTCTTGAGGAGTATCTGTATAACGATGATGATATCGATGATGTGCTGCCCACCATAATGGTCCACGCTGCGCACTCATTGTGCCAATTAAAATAAAGATAAATTGCAGCCATCTCGAAGTTTGAAAAGTTTTGTGTGACAAATAACGATGAAAAAAAGCCGTGATTGCGAACATGCGAATAAAATAAAAAAACAACATAAATGCAAAAGCAAACCAAGAAAATCCGACCCAAAATACTGCCAGACAAGCAAGATGCAGTAGGATAAAAGGAATTATTCTGAGCCATTGAATCTGTTTACTCTCAGAGGTCAATGCATCATGTGGTACGCTTACGGACCAACTATCCAGCCATTGCATGAGGCTTTTCAACATACAGTCATCCCAAACTAAGCAATCGATCTTTATGATTTAAATAAAGTGTATTTCTTGATATATGAAATTTATGTGAAGCACACGCTGTATCTTGAATTTCACGCTGAATCATTGAATTTAATATTAATTTAATTTCATCATATAAACTTAACTCACCCTCATTTTGACTACACAAATGCTGATCAATGAGCACTTCAACCCCTTTTATACCCTCGTTGAGTTACATGACTACAGACTGATAAGCCAAACCAAAAAGGTATGTATCTCGATTCAACAAAATAATCATAGGCAAACCTATTGAATCTAGATATAAACTATAGGGAGAAATAAAAAACCAAGAATATTGATGAAAAAGTTGAGACAACGATGTCTGAAACGAATGTAGAAACTGTATCGGATTCTAAACTCGCTCCTGATGTAAGAATGGTGCAAATCAATCAAAATTATGTTGCTTGTGAAGAGTGCGATACGCTCTTTCGTAAATCCGATTTATATAAGAATGAACGTGCCTATTGTTCGGCTTGCGGTTCCGAGCTCTATCGTAAAATTCCAACATTTAACACACTGTTGGCCTTAGTCTGTACTGCGTTAATTATCTTTGCGATTGCCAATAGTTTTTCAATTGTCAAAGTTGAACTCCAAGGCATTTATTCAGAAACCACATTATTGGGTGCGGCTTGGGCAATGTTCGAGGCAGATCGTGCTTTTGTAGGCTTTCTTATTCTGATGACCACTTTTGTTGTCCCTTTGGCCTACTTACTTCTGATGGGATATATTCTTTTGATGGCCATGTTCAATAAAAATGTTATTGCAACCCAACAGTATGCATCACTTAAACTCGCATTACGGTCACTATTTCAATTGAGAGCTTGGGGAATGGTTGAAGTCTTTCTGATCGGCGTTTTGGTCACCTTAGTGAAATTAGTGGGTATGGTGGTTGTGATTCCTGGAATTGCCTTATGGGCATTTGCCATTTTAAGTGTTTTGTTGGTCTATTTAGTATCAATCAAAATCAAGGATCTATGGAATGTAATTGATGGAAATCAAATCTCATGACCATCACTTCCACTCATACGAATCAACCCGATCAGATGAAGCATTCGCCACACCTTGTGCAGAAACTTGTCTCATTAGAAACGCTTGCACCGCGTGCAATTGATCTTGAGCTCACACTTTGTCATTGTTGTGGAACACTCAACCGCATGACGTCCTTGTCTGCCATGGAACAAGCACGAAAATCCCGCTGTACTCGTTGTGATAGCCCATTACATACCCGTAAAACCCGAAGTTTAGAACGAACTCTAGCTTATTTAATTGCAGCGAGTATTCTTTATATACCAGCCAATGTTTTACCGATGACGATTACAGAATCTATTCTTGGTCGTCAACAAGACACGATTATGAGTGGAGTCATCTATTTCTGGAAAAGTGGTGACTATTTCGTTTCGTCCGTTATTTTTATTGCCAGTATATTTATTCCCCTACTGAAATTGGTCATCCTTGCTCTCCTGCTCAGTGCTGTACATTTACAAGCCTCAAAAAAAATTCACCTCTCACCGAAGCATTGCTCGATCATGTATAGAGTCGTGGAGTTTATTGGCCGTTGGTCAATGATTGATGTTTTCGTTGTCGCCATGCTAGCAGCACTAATCCAAATTCAATCATTGGCAACTATTTTAGCAGGCACAGGTGCAGTCGCTTTTGGTGCAGTTGTGGTTTTGACCATGTTAGCCTCACTGAGTTTTGATCCTAGAATCATTTGGGACAACTATTACGTTTCAATTCTGAGTCAGCATGAAAAAAAAAATGACGCTACAGAACATTGAGATTTACATAAAACCCTTTCACTTCTTGCTTGATATTCATATGATGAAGCGTACAAACTACAACCACATTACGATTTAATAAGATCAATAACTATGTCAGAAAACCAATCGAGTAATGGTCATCCTCATGATGAACAAGTTCTGAGTCAGGTCGGTGTACCTGATAAGAAACGTAGCAAATGGAAACCTTCTCTCATTTGGATTATTCCAATTGTTGCATTACTCATTGCATTTTCATTAGCTCTCAAGGCGTATTTGAATACTGGTCCTGTTATTGAGGTTTCTTTTAGGACTGCAGAAGGCATTGAAGCTGGCAAAACTACAGTTCGTTATCGTCAAGTCAATGTAGGTCTAGTACGCGAAATTGACCTTTCGGAAGATCGGTCTCATATCATTGCTAAAATTGAACTTCGGAAAGATGCCAGTAATTTTGCTACGGAAGATTCACGTTTTTGGGTAGTGAGACCACGTATTGGTGCAAGTGGGGTTTCAGGTATCGATACTTTACTTTCTGGCGCATATATTGAAGTAGATAGCGGTAAATCAGATGTCAAAACCACTTCATTTAAAGGGCTAGAAACTCCACCCGTCGTGACTTCCGATGTTCCTGGAAAAATCTTTTTCTTAAAGGCACAAGATTTAGGTTCGCTCGATTTCGGTTCACCTATTTATTATCGAAGAATCAACGTTGGACAAGTAACCTCATACCAACTGGCTGATGATGGAAAAAGCGTTGAACTTCAAACTTTCATTAAGTCACCTTATGACAAATTTGTCACCACAGATGCGCGTTTCTGGCAAGCCAGTGGTGTAGATGTCAATTTGAATGCTTCGGGCTTTAGTTTAAACACACAATCTTTGGCAAGCATCATTTCGGGAGGGATCGCATTTGGTTATCCTGAAAATTCTGATGCAGCTCCTGCTCCGAATAAAATGAAATTTGAATTATTTGACTCTGAAAAGCTTGCGCTTAAAGAGCCTGATCTTAATCCAAGACGGATCGTAATGTATTTCAATGAGTCATTGCGAGGTTTATCAGTAGGAGCTCCAATTGATTTCATGGGTGTCGAAGTCGGTACTGTGAAAAAAATCAACACTGAGTTCTACAATAATCACTCGCAAATTCGAATGCGTGTTGATGCTGAAGTTTATCCTTCACGTATTGCTGGTGGTCATGAGTTGGACCCGCAAGGTACAGTATTCAAACAATTTGTTGAACGTGGTTGGCGAGCTCAAATGCGGACTGGCAATTTACTTACAGGTCAAAACTACATTAGCTTTGATCTTTTCCCTAAAGCTAAATATGCCACTGCAATCCGTCGAAATGATGGTGTAGTTGAAGTTCCAACAACTCCAACAGAATTAAAAGGCCTTCAAGCACAAGTGTCCCAAATCGCCGATAATGTATCTAAATTTCCATTGGTTGAAATTGGTCAGGACGTTCGTCAAACCTTGGCAAACTTAGACAAAACTATACGATCTTCAAAAAGTTTGGTCGATCAACTTGATGGCAAAGTTGCTCCTAATTTACAAGCCACCTTGGATGATGTTCGTAAAACAGTTCAGTCTTCTGAAACCATCTTGGCAAGTGATGCACCATTACAACAAGATCTACGTCGTGCTTTACAACAAATTACCCGTGCCGCAGCTTCATTACAGTTGATGGCAGATCAAATAGAACAAAATCCTGAGTCACTGATTCGTGGAAAAACAGCGGAGCCGAAGAAAGATGACAGAGAATAAATTATTGAAAACTCAGCAACGCTGCTACCTAAAAGTCCTTTCAAGCTTGAGTGTTGGTTTGTTTGCACTCATCGTCAGTGGGTGCTCTTCATCCCCTACGCCTAAGTTCTATTCATTGAGTACTCAAACGCTAACATCATCTTCGTCAAATCAAAAAGTGAGGATGATTGAGGTGCTTCCTGTTGGATTATCTGATCGTTTAAACCGAATTCCCTTGGTGATTCAACAAGAAAATGGGCAGGCTAAAGTATTGTTCGATGATCGTTGGACTTCTACTTTGTCGGCTGAATTGAGAGATGCTGTTTCTGCGCGTTTACAGCAAACATTAGGTGCAGTGGATCGTTATAATAGTGGTATGACTGGTGGACAAGCAGCTTATCGAATTGCCTTAGATTTTTCTAACTTCGATTTCATCGAAAAATCAAATCAGCAACGCTTTATACTCATGAATACGACTTGGACTTTGAGATATGATGATCCCAATCGCCCCTTATCCATACCCAAAAACGCTCAAACATTATCACAACGTCATCAACTCAGTTGTCGGATGAGTTTTTATGAAGAAATTCCACAAAAATCTAGAGACTTAAACACTTTAGTCACTGTTTCGCAAAAAGCCATTGATCAACTTTCAATCAGTATTGCAAGTTCAGTCAAGCACTTAGAAAATAGGAATCAGCCGATTACTGGTGGGGTATGTAGTTAATTTTCATAAAAACTTGAGATTTCTTTTGAATCTGTTTTGAATACAGCAAAGCTCTGAGTTGTATTTAAAACATCTATCTTTGATAAATTGGTATATAATTTTTTAGATAAAGATATTCAACAATAGAATTCTTTCATAATTCATTTTTATGCAGTTCCATGTTATAGATTCCAGCAATTTAATTGAATCTTAAACCTAGTCTTTTGACTCGATTACGATATCGCGCCGCAAGGACTTTGAAGGCTTTCAAACTGCCGAATACATGTTCAATCCCAATTCTTCTTTTATTGATTTCTCAATTGTAAACTTTTAGCTCGGAATCTAGTTTGCAGCATCTCTTTGCTTTTAGAGGCAATGAGCTATTTGGATACATTGCATAGATTCCTTGATAGCCTTCATCTGCATGAATAAAAGCACCTTTAGGAATCGGATTCAAGTTGCGTTTGAAAAGCTCGAAATCATGTACAGCACCACGACTCGTGCATAAACTCAGAAATTGCTGTGTTCTATAATAGATAATGGCTTGAACTTTAAATGTATGTGCCTTCTTCTTGCCACTATAGCTTTTCTTCTGTTTTTTTAGGTCTTTGTGTTGGAGTTTCTGTGGCATCTACGATCACCACATTCCAGTCGATACCTTCGCCTTCAGGCAGACTCTCGGGTAAATTAAATAGATTGGACTTGATCAGGCAATCCTTTACGTGGCGGACGATTCTTGAAGCAGTAGGCTCTGACACGCCAATAGCTCAGACGGAGTAAAGCCTGATTTTCTTCACTTAACTTGAATAGTCTACCTTTAGCAGGCACAAGCATTTTTAGTAATTCAACCATTAAATCAATGGTTGACTATAAGATGCCTGTGTATCGCTTGAAATGTGTATCAAAAAGTTTCTTTCAGTTGATGATTTTAGTCCGCAAATTATGTATGAATTTTTAAATTTTTCGGTACAAATAATCAGCAAGAGATAGATCGTTTTGTGATTTATGAAACAGATCTATCATCGATCGTGATTTTCAAACAGCGAAAACATTTAATAACTGTGCAACTACGCTAAGCGGGGTATTTAAATTGGCTGTTAAGCATAATCTGATTTCTCCAAATCCTATGCATACAATTAAGAATCGTAAGGTTCAGGCAGAAATACCTGCCCTCTTCACACGTAAGGAGATGGAAGCCTTACTAGCTTGGCTCGACAAAAGCTTACATGATGAGGATAAATTTTGTGGCTAGTATTTTGAATTTGCTTTTTGGACAGGCTGTAGACCTTCAGAAATGATTGCTCTCAGAAAAAGTGTTATTGACTGGTTCAAGGGCACATTCAAAGTTAACAAAAGTCATGTACGTGGTTTAGAAAAGAAAGTGACCAAAACACATACTTCTCGTGAGGTCTATTTGAATGAACGCTTGACTTTGGCTTTAAAAGCTTTGCTTCAATTTAAAAAGGATCAAGGCTACCAAACAGATTATGTAATGCTATGTCCCAAGATGAAGGAATCATTATTTAATAAAAAACCACCGTGAGAGCGTCTTGTAGAAGCAATGAAATCGTGTTCTATACGTCATCGCCCTGCATACAATGCGAGACATACTTATGTGATGATGTTGCTCATGGATGTCTAAATCCAATGTTTGTCTCTGATCAACTTGAGCATAGCTTATACATGCTGATCAAACGCTATTTTAAATGGTTGCATGAATATAGAACTGGCAAGAAATTACGAAACTTAGCGTGGCAAGTGCAGCTTAAAAACTTCGAAATCAAAATCATCTGGAGTGAAAATGTGGCAAATATGTAGCAATAAAAAAGCCACTTAAAAAAGTGGCTTTTTTATAACAAGAATTTTGGTGGAGATGGCGGGAGTCGAACTCACGTACCAAAAATATTTTAAATCATATATTTAGACTTAAGAAAACTTAATCATACCAACAATTTATACCAACAGAATCAAACGATTAAATAACAATCAAACAAGATTAAATTCACCTAATTTTTTGCGATTTTGCGATTTTTACCCCTAGATCTTATCCAAACCATATTCAGAAATCGCAAATTAAAAGCGACAAGCTGCGATATCATAATATCGCAGCTTGTCGCTTTTTCAATGCACCACCAAAACGCTTAATTTCATGAGATTAAGTCAAAAAATCGCAATATCTCAACTTTCGGAAAACATATAAGGATTAAATGTAAGATATGTACGCTCATTCATTTTAAATTTTCGGGCATATTTGTGTCGTATTAACTCGTCTAGTGCTGGATCAAAAGCAGCAAGCTTCCTAAGATTGGAAGGAGCACTCTTTTGTGCTACACACTTCTCAATCACAAATTTATCTATTTTAGGATCTTTATTTTTTAGCTTTAAAAAATGACGTTTGAAATACTTGATTAACTTCTCAGAATCAGATGAAGTCGAATCACTAATATATGGATATCTAAGCCATTCGTTTAATGAATAACGTACTATTTCACAAGCAGCTAGCATAATAGCTTTACTAATTTCATCTTCATTATTAAAAAAAGCTAAATTAGTAGCAACTCGCCTACTTATTTCACCTGCACGATTGGCAAATGATTTAATTTCTTCATATGCACCACCTTCCAATAGCTCCATTTCACATTCATTGTAAAAATCCCTATCTATGTCTTCAGCATCTTTACTTAATTGAAGCACTACAAAACCATCATTCGATTTTGATTTTTCAGAAAGCTCCATACAACGATTCCAAAAATTATTTAATCTAGGATCTAAATGCGCTGTTCTCAGTTTTTCCCTAAATTCAACTGTATGGAGACGAGTACCTTCAAGTGATTCGGGTATGCTTAATATAAATCTTGGTAAGAAACCTTGATCTCTTAAAACAGGGTTAAGTAAAGCATTTTGTAAAATTATTCTTTGACCTAGTAAATTAAATGTAAGGCGTATATCAAAAGCATTACCATCACTCGTGTTAATACCATTATTTCCTACACGTTTTTTTTGGCACTTCCCAGCATCAAAGATTTTAGTCATTGCACCTAAATTTGATCTTGCTGAATCGCTTTTCATCGAGAATCCTTCAAAAAACTGCGAGGCTTCATCTGTACTTAATGAGGCAAAATCAAGTCCATCTTCTATATACATTGACAATAATTTTTCAATCGTAATATCTGAGAAAAAACATGTTGGATCTTTAATATCTAATTCAAAGTCATCAAGTAAATTTTCAGATTTTTTTGATTTTTTCCTTGTTACTTTTATTAAGGCTTTAAACTTCTGGCTTTCAACCTTTTCCTTTTCCATTAATGGCTTTGCTATTAAGTTATAACAAGTAGATTTTCTTACGCCACTTCCACCTTCTGCAATTAAAAATAGACTACATGGCATACCTTTTTCATTGTCCAATAATGATGGTGCATCAACACAAGATTGTGCAATATGTGAAATTACACTCAAAATACAATGCATTGCTAATAAATAAGGCACTTGGACATACTCAGAAGCTGCTTCAGCTGCTAGATGAATAACTTCAGGTAGCATTTTTTTTGGGTAAGGAACAGGATTTAAAACAACATCAGCTTTTAATGGAATTGGTTTATTCCATTTATCATTTGGATTAGAATTTTCCATTACTATATTCCCAAAAAATTATTTAGAAACCTTAAGATTATTTTTTTCAAGCCATTCATCAATTTCAAACTTTGACCAAACGACAACTTTAGGACTTAATCTTTTTGGTTCAGGAAATTTCCCCTCCTTAATCCATCTAAATAGAGTTGCTTTACTTATATTTAAATAACCTTTTGATGCAGGTTTTGCATTCTGAATACGATAATCGCCATTTAAGTCATCTTTAATATAAACTTTGAGTTTTTTTTCAGGAGTATTACATAAATCTTCATACTTCATTATTTCAGAATATGTATTTCTATCAGCCATTTTACATCTCTTTGAGTTCCAAACGTTCTCACTAAAACTACATAAGAAACTTTGTCTTAACTAGACATCAATAGACAGTCACGTTAAAAACAAAATACAAACCACTGTTTTTAAATGATTTATAACTTGGCTTTACATTGCATAATAAAAACTGAAATCATATTGTGAAATTTAATACCTTTCCTTTCACAAAAACCTTTAAATTCTGTAGCTATCCACTGCTCTAAAACTTTTCTTAATTCTGATGGAACAACATTTTCTTTATTATTGTTCCAATAAAGATTTTTAGTTTGATCAATTGCCTTAGTAATTATTTCATCTAAATAATCTTTTGATGTAATTACTTTTCTATCACATAAGTTTTTTTTAAATAGTTTTACAACTTCAGGATACTTTTT
This sequence comes from Acinetobacter sp. DSM 11652, assembly GCF_900109815.1. Lineage (NCBI taxonomy): Bacteria > Pseudomonadati > Pseudomonadota > Gammaproteobacteria > Moraxellales > Moraxellaceae > Acinetobacter > Acinetobacter sp. DSM 11652. The sequence goes on along the minus strand of NZ_FOBK01000013.1, from coordinate 55,971 downwards.
ATTATCTTCGTACATTTCATTTATTCTATTAGATAATAAATATATATTTGACTCATAATTTCTTATTTTATCACCTTTAATTATATTTAAAGATTTCATTTTACGATCTTCAATAACTGATTTTTTTCTTTGATTTATACAATTTTTTGTTAAATCAGCATAATTAGAAGAAATTATATTTATTTTATAATCAAAATTAATAAGAAAACTCTTAATTTCGTCAAAGAAATCAATAGAAATTTTATTTAATACTCTCATTTCATGAGTTTTCTTTTGAGCAAATAAATAATCACATAAATAAACTGCTTGAATAACAAACTCTAACACTAACAACTTAAATAAATTTCCTTTCTTAATATCATATGATTGACGAATTATCTCTGACAAAAAAATGGATTCAAAGCATAAAATATTTTCTCTTATTTTTCTACAAATTTGGTTCATTTGCTTATAGCCAGATTCCTTTAGTAATTTAATATTCTCATAAAAAAAATTAATATTTTCTAATCCAGACTTTCCTAAATCTATGAATGGGCATTCCTTTCTATCTGTAATTATTAACGCCACATGATTAAAAGAGAAATTATCAATCAATTCCTTGAAAATTATATTTCTTGCTTTTACAAAATTATCTTCAATATCAATTTTTTCAGCTATCACGGGAGAATCAACATGTATATATATAAATGACAAGTATAAATACAAAATTGTCTTATTTTTTGTATTACATTTAAACAGCTTTTCCATGTCATTTAAGATATTCATTAATGATATTCCAGTCATTTATTAAGATAATTTCTCTTGGTAATTCAAAATCAAAGTTTATATAAGTATCTCTTCGTAAACAGTACTCATAGTAACTTTCAGCATAGAGTTAAAAATTGCTAAACCAATCAGTGAACTGACGAATACACTTCCCATTTCATTTCTCTAACCTTGATGTAATCGATTGTTTAAGAAATAATAACTTGAACTTTTAAACAGCAAAAAAAATGAAAAACTTATTAGAGTCATTACATTCAGTCCTTGCCAAAAACGTCCTCGGCGATAAACAATATGAAAGTAGATATAAAGGCTTTATTGGTGAACTTAGCTTTCAAGAGTGGCTTAGCAACTATAGAGGATCTGCCACTGTCTTTACAGGTGGATACTTACTACCTCGTACTGTAGGATCTAGATCTATTGAGCAACCTATCTATTTCACAATAAGTCCTGATAGCCCACAGGAATATATTCAAATTTATAATTATTTAAACCACTTACCCTGTGACTCAATGTATTTTATTAATTGGAATAATGAAGTCAGTTTTTCTAGATGGCATTCATACGAAGATGTTTTAGAAGGTGTTACACTTCAAGTTCCTGATCTTAATGTTTTTAAATTTGATCCAATAAATTCTAAATTCATATCTATACCTTTTTCCGAGTTTTTAAACCTTTTCCCTTTAAAACAAAATAGAACACATTCTAGAGCTATTCCATCTTCAGTTATTGAGAAGTGGCATAGAAAAATGTCGAGTTATGAATATAAGCATGTATTAGACTTGTATGTCCAACGACTGATCTTTGATGGTTATATTGGTTACTCTAGAGAACACGGAATACCTAGCGATATTGACGCTATCATCTATAGTAAAAAATTGAAAACATATGCGCTTTTAGAAATCAAAGAGAAGGATAAAAGTAAAAGACCGCCTCAAGGTTTTGGTATGGATGTTGAAAGAATAGCAGATCTTTCCAAATTAAAATCTTCTACTAGATTCCCCATTTACTATATAGTCAGGCAGATTGATAATCAGAAAGATCGTAATTTTTTATCATGGAAAATTATTGAATTAGATAATTTTAAGAAGAATTTAGCATCATCAATGATCCAAGGTGGGTCTGGCATGGGATTTGAAAATGGGCAATATCCGACACAGATATGCCCATACGAATACTTTAAAGACCTAAAGTAGTTCTATTTGTGAGTTTTTAGAAATAGTCTCGGCTGCTTCTAAACACTCAACCATCTGCTTTGCTAATGCTTCAATGACTTTTACACATACAGAATTACCAAACTGCTTATAGATTTGGCCTTGAGAAACTGCATCCACAATGAAGTCTTCAGGAAAACCTTGCAACCTAGCACATTCTCTAGGCGTTAATTTTCTAGGATTTTTCCCTAAGTCTTCTTGTGAAATCAAAATTTCTGAACCATCCTTATAGTAGCGAGCACTTAATGTATTTGTGTAAGGACTATCATGATTATAGAGTGTGTACCCAAAACCATTACCTTTAACACCATGCTCTAATTTTCTACGCTGATGCCCTTCCCAAAGCTTATCCGAAATTGTGTAGCAATCATCTTGATGAGAAATATTTGATAAGTCTTCAAGAATATCTCCTAAACGTGTAGGAAATTTAGGAGGCACAGGCCATTTAAACAGCTTATCAAAATCACAGTTAGGACCAAAATAATCACGATCAAAACCAACCAAGAATACACGTTCTCTGTTTTGTGGAACCCCAAAATCAGCAGCTCTAAGTACTTTAAAATCAACCCAATAATTTAATTTCTCGGATAGTGCTTTTTTTGTTTCTTCTGAAAGATCAATTTCTAAATCAGCTTGTTCTGAGAATTCTCCACGCAAAATCTCCAAGATCGTCTGAAGCGTTCGTCCTTTATCGTGATTTTGAAGCTGTTTAACATTCTCCAATAAAAAAGCTTTAGGTCTTTTTTCAACAAGTATTCGTTGAATCTCAAAAAACATAGTTCCACGAGTATCTTGGAAGCCCTGTTTTTTACCTGCCTGTGAAAATGCTTGGCAAGGAAACCCACCCATCAAAATATCATGATCAGGAATATCACTAGCAATCACTTGCGTAATATCGCCAGATGGTAATTCTCCATAATTTGCAGCGTAAGTTTTCTGTGCAAACTTATCCCATTCTGAGCTAAAAACACATTTACCTTTTAATTTTTGAAAGGGTAAGCGGATACCGCCAATACCTGCAAATAAGTCAATAAAAGTGAACTTATAAGAACCATCTTCTTTTTGTTTGAACGGCATTCGATCAGGTAATGCTAGGATTTTCTCCCACTTAGCAGCAGTTGGTTTATGTTCACCAGACTCCCAACCTCTAACAGTTCTTTCTCCACTTTCTTTCATATCAAGAAGTAAAGCGAACTCCGTAGGAGACAATCCCATTTTCTTTCGTTTATCAATGATATAAGATCGTATATCCAATGTTTCAAATTTCACCAAAACTTATCCGTTTTTTTACCCGGTGATAATTTAAACATTGTCTACTACTAATTGCAATATAAAATCTGGCAAAGTAATGACTACTAACCTTACAAATTTGATAAATGAAATACAAAGCTTTGAAAGCAATATGGAAATTAGTGCCTTAGATATTTCCCCAACAATAAGATTCTCAAATACTGGAGCTAGGGGGCTGAAATTTTTCGATATTTCAATTGTGGTACTTAAATCTATTTTTGATGATATAAAACATAATTTATCTATTTTTCAATCTATTAGTGATTATATTGAAAAAGATTGGAGAGATAATTTATCAACCTACTTAACTGATGATGCTGCTAAAGCTTTATCTACTGTACAAACCTTACCTTTGTATACGGTAATTAGTAAGTTTATAAGTGCGGTGAATAAAGTACCTTATATTGAAAAAAAAATGGACTTAACAGCTTCAAATATAGATAACGTAATTTCTGTACTTGAGAGCATGATTACAACTTTAACTAATCCTTCTACTCTGACAACTTCTCCTGCTCACATATCAAAAAAAATTATTCCATCATTGAGTACGACTCCTCACCTTGAATTCGGTGAAAATATTATCTACTTTGGTGCACCTGGGACAGGTAAAAGTAAAGCAATTGATGATTTGATTGATGAGAATAATTCAGTTAGAACCGTTTTTCATGCTGAAACCTATTATTCAGATTTTGTTGGATGTCTAAAACCCACTATGGGCGACGATGGAATCGAATATAACTTTCAAGTCGGTCCTTTCACAGAAATGCTTATCAAAGCATTAAATGATCCAGAACATCACTACTACTTAGTAATAGAGGAAATTAACCGAGCTAAAAGTGCTGCAGTTTTCGGAGAAATATTTCAACTATTAGATCGAGAAAATGGTGAAAGTAAATACTCAATAAAAATTAATGATCAAGATTTACTTAAAGTTTTTGCAGAAAACTTATTAACACCTTTAACAAACAATCTAATCAAAATACCTAAAAATTTAAGTATTTTAGCCACAATGAATACAAGTGACCAAGCTGTTGAACCTATGGATACAGCCTTCAAACGCCGATGGAAATATGTATATAAACCTATCGACTTTACAACATGTGCTAAAGGCAATTTTTTAATTAAACGGTCCATTGGCGATATAACTGTAACTTGGGAAGCCCTTGCAAAACATATAAACGATTTCTTAGCCAACTTAGAGATACCAGAGGATCGGCACTTAGGACCTTGGTTTGTAAAAGATGAAGAAATATCTACATCAGATAAAGCGAAAGATACTTTAGGAAGTAAAATCCTCATGTACTTATGGGATGACGTATTACGACATGAAGGAAAATCTGAACTATTTAGTAGTGAGATCAAGACATATGGGCAACTCATTTCAAAACTAAATAATGACGAAATTATATTTAATTCTAGCTTTTCTGATTCACTTAAATAATTGATATAAAATGTCTTTAAAAAATATAGAAGTCTTTTTTGATAGATGCAGTGTTAAATCACTCCCTCTGCAAATAGAAAATTTTATTGTTAAAAATCAGCTCACAAGCTCTAGGGAAAACCAACGTGTTTCATTTTGTGGCGTCATTCTTCTAGAAGGGAAAAAATATATCTTTTTCCCTAGATCTTCTGATATCAACCTTATTAAGTATGATGTATATAACTATGCAAAAATCCTTATCTCTGCATTACATAGATTTTTCAATCATACAAAAAATAAAGTATTTCATCCTGAAGATGAATTCCAACTTAGTGACATGGTTGGTCTTGACCAACTTGAATTTCGTAGACAGATACTCGCTGACTACTTAGAACACGGTCTTTTTTTTTCCAAGCAAGATGCTTTAAAGAAAAATAGAGGAAAAATTGATTGGAGAGTGACCCTAAACAAAGGCTCTATATTCCCAGACAAGAATAACTCACCTATCTATTTAGACTATTACTCTAAGAACATTAATCAATATGATGATGAAGTCACTAAGATTCATGTCGGTGTGCTACAGCAAATTTTTGAAGATAACTTATTCTTCGACCCTAAACTCAAAAAAACACCTTATAACATTAAGCATGCAAATGCTTCAAAGCTAAATATAGCCACTAAGATCAAAGTATTAAAGTCAGAATTAAAAAATCAATATAACAACCGATCCATGAGATTATTAAGACTACTCATTGATTTTTTAAAAAATTCTTATGTGACAGATAATAAAAGTACAATTATTGGTGTCACAAAGTTTCACTATACTTGGGAACATATGCTAGCTGAAACTCTCAACAATACGATTGACCTAAACTACTTACTGCCTAAACCAATGTATATAACGAAAGGAGCAGTAAATACATCAACAATTAAAGGTGGTATGAGAACAGATATTTGTATTGTGGATGAATTAGCTAAATCAGCAACCATTATAGATGCAAAATATTACCAAGCATCTTCAATCGACAATGCACCTGGTTGGGGTGATTTAGTCAAACAATTTTTCTATGAGAAAGCACTTAAAACTCTTCCAAAGTACTCAAACTATTCAATCAAAAATATATTAATCTTCCCAGGTTCTACCCATCATTTTAATAAAGTTAGAATGGTTAAAGTTCTTAAACCAATACCTAAACTTGCTACATTTAAATTTGAAGTATCCTCTATTGATCCAAAAAAAATTACTGCTTCTAGAAGTTTTTTTATTAATTCAGATTACATTCAGTTCCAAGATAAAGATTTTCCTGAAATTGAGTGTAAGTATGTTTGCCCATTAAAAATTATGGATTTATATACTAATCATCAAAAGATAGATCTCACGTATATCTAGAAAGAAAATTATCAATTTCAAACCAATTACGATTTTGAGCTAGCTCCCTAGGTAGTTCTATATCGTAATTAATATAAATCTCCCTTCTCAAACAATATTCATCGTAACTTTCCGCATATGTTTCATAGCGTGGAGCAAAATAGAGTTTCAAAGTAGGCAAATTTGCATCGTCCCATCTTTGCTTACCACGACTATATAAAAACAGCTTCCCCAATGTATAAAGTCGTCCCACTTGCTGTCTCATTCCTCTAAAAACAGCAAAAGTTTGAAAGTATGACTGCCATTTAACAACATCTTCAATTGATTTCGCTTTATTAGACTGTGATACATAGCGGTTAATAATATTCACTAAGTCTGTCTTCTTTCTAGCTACAACTTCTTTCTTCCACCTCCAAGTCCAACTAAAGGGTTTACTTGGCGTTTTATAAAATTTATCGGAATTGGATTTATATTTTTTATGGGTCATTCTAACAAGCTCTGCTGAACAACCAGCAAAATCTAAATCAAGATATGGTCTGTTCATCACAAATTGGAAAGGCTCTTCATCTTTAAAGTAATCATGAATCAAATTGATTTCTGAATGAACACCTTCTTTATCAAATGCCATATTCTCCACTTCAAAAATTTTCTCTTTGCAGGTCTGCTCTAATCGATTATTAGAAGCATCAGGTTGCTTACTATGCTTATGGCTGTTAGGTGTGGTAATGAGCAAAATGAATTGCCATCTATTTTCATAGATAACATCTTGTACAATCAGATCTGCAATAGGCTTGCCAGTCTTAAGACGATAATTCCTCTGCCGACTTGTTAAATTCAAACCATACCTGATGGTCAGTTTATTGATCAGCTTCTCAATATTGGTAGTTGAACCGATTCCATTATCGATACTAAATGATGAATAGAAGTAAGCACCACGCGTGACTTTATCCTGAATTTTCTGTGCTGTGTATTTCGTATGAGGGCTGTAATCAATCATCTTTTGTCATCCAACAATACATTTCTGCTGTAAATCAACAATCCACTTTTTCCCTGTGGAATCCCGTCTCTGCATTTGTGTCAGTCAACAATAGAAATTGTCTCAATTAAGGTGTTTTTACTTTTGAGCTTTGCTCAAAAACCGCTATGGCAGAGCCATAGCTTTATGAATGATCACCTCACTTTGTAAGGTGGCAATTAAGTAGTTCCTAATGACGACACAAACTTCATTAGTTAAATTTATATCATTTTAAATTTATTATCAATAATATTGATATATAAAATTAAATGTACTAATATGTAGTCATCAATCGAATTGTGGACTGACCATCCATCCTTAATTTTCTTCATTGAAGTTCTGGATGGGTTTAAGACCACCATTCAAAACTTTGATACATATTGCCGTGAGTACCTGAACTAACCATTCTTGTACTGCCGATGTAGCGGACTGCTGGGGAAACCTCGCTCGGTACGTTGCAACGGGGGCTGGAGAGCTGCAATGCTCTTCTTCTATCCGTTCACTCAACTTGGATTTAAGAGTTCCTATATGCATCGCATATAAAGTTGTTGGGCGACAAGGACAAGGGAGCCTATAAGGAATTTATTCCGAAATGGTCATTTGGTTAGGAATAGCCAGATTAGATTTAAAACTTTGGTTTTGAATTGAAACCCTGTTCAAGGTGATACAGTCAGGAGCAGCATAGGATGTGCGATAGTCTCCGTTAATAGCTGAGTGTGTATGCTTGATCGAGGCAAGTGAACAACTTGCGAAAAGTATGCTCATTTCCAATCACGATGGCTGCTGAGAGTACCGTGAGGTACTAGGACTTCGAGCCTAACGGTGGAGAAGTTGGCACCATTTGGCGCAAGCTAAATGGGTCGCTGGATAGCTTAAACGTGTAACGGCATTAATCGATAGATGCTGATTGGAGTGTAAGAGTTTTACCCTTTATAAAGTTATGTATACATCATATCCCGATAAAACTAAGGAACTACGGTTGGGGGAAACAGGAAGTATGTATGCAAGCGAGAGGATAAACGGTCTGCACATTAAGACACTTTGAAATAACTTGGGAAGCACTGTATGAAGGACTTAAATTGGTTAAAGGTCTGTCAATTTATATAGTGTGGGAGCGATGGCAAGTAGCGCATATAAAGCAGGTTTTACTTGTGGAAATTGTGATACAGATCTTCAAAGAAAGATTTGTATTAAGTGAGATAGCTAGCTTAAAGCGAATCCTAAAACAGTCTGATTGATCAGATTGCTCACTGCGAAAGCTTGAGTCGGCACATATGAAAATATGTTCGGCAATATGTTAGAGGAAGGTTAAGGGAATACTTGGTCGTATTCCTATGTTTGAGCTTGGTCGCTCAAACTAGACCATGATTGATGAAGTATGAGTATTCTAAAGTTTGGTCACTGAAGAAATATTGCTTATACGGAGTTGCTAGGTTCTTTTTAATCTAGCTAATGTTCACACGGACATGAAAAATATAAGTGTCTCGCTCTTCCATCTTAGGCGAGAAAAAACTAAATCCCCGATTTAGAAATTTGAAGTGGAATATGGCTTAAGTCAGCATGAAAAAATTGAGCAACCAAATAAGGTGTAAAAATTTGCACAAGAAAGTGCATTATCAAATCTTTTAAGGCTACATCCATTTAGGATGTAGCCTTTCTTCTTTATAAATTAGTTTCTCACATTTTCTTATTTTTATTTGCCCATAGTAATCCATTGGATTACACTAATAAGAACAGCAATAGGAAAATTTGTAGCATGAAAGATTTTAACGAATCAAATTCTACAGAATTGAACTTAGTAGATGTAAAAAAAATCAGAAATAAGACTCGAATGTCTCAAAAAGAGTTTTGTCTTACTTTTGGTTTAAACCTAAATACTTTAAGACATTGGGAACGCGGTAATCGCGTACCACATGGTTCAGCGCTAACTTTACTTAATATGATAAATAATTCCCCTAAAGAAGTATATTCAATATTAGGTCACCAGAAGGAATATAAATTGGACAGTCAACATAATAAAGATATCTTGAAAAAGATAATTTTAAGTGGAAAATACTCCACATTTAAAGAGTTACAACAGCTTGATTCTGAAGATTTTATATCCGTGGTTTTTTCATTAATCGAAGCTAATGGATTTCCATATAAGCAAATAGATAAAGAAAATGGAAGTTTAATATTTCTTGCTGGTCATGATGCTGAAAACCTTAAACCAATTTTAAAATTTAATAATCAGCAAGAAGAAGGCCAAGGCGATTTGAAAAGTGTAATTGAAAAGTCATATCTTGTTATTTTTGCAATTGAGAACCAGTTAAATGATCTTATTTACCTACCACCTGAAATGAGAAAAGAGGAAATATCTAGAGTTCTTAATAATTTAGGTGTAGATGATTCTTTTTACACAAACATTTTAAAAAATTGGTGATTTTATGAAAAAAGGTATTTTAATAACTATTGAAGGAATTGATGGTAGTGGTAAGGGTACGCAAACTCAACTACTACTAGAAGCTCTAAATAATCATTCTATTCCTACTAAAATATATAGTTTTCCTTGTTATGAAGAAACCTTTTTTGGTAAAGAAGTTGGTGCATTTCTTAGAGGTGAATTTGGGTCACTAGAACAAGTTAATCCCAAATTAGCGTCTATTCTATTTGCTGGTGATCGTTTTGAGAAGAAAAATCTGATTAATAAAGATTTAGATAGTGGTTATATTGTAATTTGTGATAGATATGTTGATTCAAATATAGCTCATCAATGTGCAAAGCTAAAACATGACGAGCGACAAGATTTAGCTAATTGGTTAGAAAAATTAGAGTATGATGTCTTTGGTGTACCTAGACCAGATTTAACATTTTTTTTAGATGTACCTCTTAATATCTCAAAAAATTTAGTGCTGAAGAAAAAAGCTAGATCTTATACAACAGATAAAGAAGATATTCATGAATCCTCTTATCAGTATTTAGAAAATGTATATGACGTTTATCAAGATTTATGTGAAAAAAGATCTTGGAAAAGAATAAACTGTGTACAGAATGAAAATATCCGAAGTATTAATGAAATTCATAATGAATTAATAAATAAAATTAAATTTAAGGCATAAAATATGCAAGAAGTTTTGAGAGCTAAATATACTAGAAAAGTATTTTTAGCCTGCACCTCATTAAGTATTATTGTTTTAATTTTAATAAGTTATTTAGTAATCCCTGAGAACGTTACAAACTCTGCTTGGAAAAAATTCCTGACTGACTTATGTAATGGGATTTCATTTTCGTTAATTTCAACAATTTTCATAGGATTATTTATTTATTATTTTACTCCTGAGATAAAGTCGAATCCTGAAATTGAAATAGCAGAAGCTAGGCAGCTTAGTGAATTATTTGATGAAGCATTTCCAACTACAAAAAAATGGTGGTATACGGGTGGATGTGGTCGTTATTTTAGAACTAAAACATTACCAGAAATGGTAAGACGAGCAAGAACGGATAGTCATACTAGAGAAATCAAAGTAATAATTCTAGATCCACAAGATATTAAACTTTGTACAGCTCATGCTCATTATCGATCTAGTACAGCTTCTGCAAAATTAGAATCTGAACAGTGGACTCCTAAAAAAGTTCAAAATGAATTGTTTGCAACGATCGTCACAACATTAATTTTGCAAATAAAAAATAATTTATTGAGCATTAAGTTAAGTCTAGCTCCAATATTTTCAACTTTTCGTTTGGATTTGTCGGATCGATATGTCATTGTGACTAAAGAAGATAGAAAAGCACCAGCAATTAAATGCAGCTCAACTAGTTATTATTATGAATCTTATAAAGCAGAAATATTAACTATTGAGAAACAGAGCAAAACTGTTAAGCCGCTAGTGAATAATACCTATGAATTAGGTAATCTAAAAAAAGATGATATTAAGAATATTCTGAACGAAGTTGATTTATTCGATCCATCTCTAATAGATGAGGATCTAGAAAAAATAGCAAAAATTTGCAATGACAGGAAAAACCCATATGCTTGATAAATTTGAACAAATATATTGGGATTTGGTCAATGGACTCCACCCATCTTTAAATATTGAGGAAATATTAAATTTAATATTAGAAAATTCACACTCTTTCACACCTAGTTGGCATGCTCTTGGTTTTATTCATTGCCAACTCTATAAAAATGATAATGGAACTTTACGTCTACATATTTGGCCAAAAAATTATAGACATAATTCTGAGCAAAAAGAAAAAATACATGATCATATTTTTTCTTTAAATAGTTATGTTGTTTGCGGTGAGATAAAAAATTTATACTATAAATTAATACCTCATACTAGTTTAGATTGTGTTGATAAACATCAATTATATAAAGTTGAATACAAAGAAAATTGCTCAATACTTGCTCCTACTGGAAAGTTCTTTTTGCCAATATTAAGTGAAAGTAATTTAATAAAGAGTAAAGAAATTTATAAAATTGATCGGAGGGTATTTCATGAGTCTAATGTTGATCATTCTGAATTAGTCTGTACGCTAGTCTCTACTTATGATTTTGCAGAGGATGATCCTCATATGTTAAGTATCTTAACTTTAGAGGATCAAATTGTTAGAGAAAAGGTTAAATTTCCCATAAATGAATGGAAAGAAATTATTCAAGAGGTGATAAATGAGCTCAATTTAGCTCATACCTTATATAAATTAGATTAGGCTTGTACAAACTCAACTTTAATCTGACTGACACAATGAAAAATGGTGAACTGTCTGCTCAAGTTTGAGCTAGTATAATTGATTTAATTACAAACCCCTTGGAGACTAGGTAATCACTCCAAAATTTCATCATTTCTTTTCTTGCCTCAAGATGAACAGAGTGATCATATGCAGATGAAACTCTATCTTTTTTTACATGAGCAAGTTGCCTTTCAATAGCATCTGATAAATAACCCTGCTCATGTAAGAAAGTAGATGCTAAACCTCTAAAACCATGTCCTGTCATCTTGCCTGAGTAACCCATTCTTTTTAATGCCCCAAGAATCGTATTATTACTTATAGTCTTATCTTTCGATCTTGCACTATAAAATACAAACTTACTTTGAGAATTGATTAATTTTAAGTTATTTAAAATTTGTAATGCTTCCTCTGATAAAGGCACTAAGTGAGGTTTTCTACCTTTCATTCTCGCTGCTGGAATTCTCCATAATTTATTTTCCCAATCTATCTCTTGCCATTCCATTCCTCTAAGCTCACCTGTTCGAACAAAGCATAACATCATCATTTTGATTGCTGAAACTGATGTATAGTCACCTTGATAACACTGTATATCTTTAATCAACTGGGGTAATTCAAGAATTGATATTCTAGGCATGTGTTTAACCTTATGATCATCTAAATCTTCGACCAAACCAACAGTTGGATTATTTTTAGTCAACTTTAATTTTCTTCGTGCAAATTTATATATTTGACCAACCAAACGAACTACTCTTTTAGCCATCTCGATAGTACCGTTAGCTTGCATTTTGCTCGCTATATCTAAAATTTCATCTTGAGTAATATCATCAATTGATTTATCGCCTAAAATTGGAAAAATATGCTTTCTAATTGCTCCTAAGTTTCTGTTATATGTCGTAGAAGCATGAGAGTCCTTTTTAAACAAGAACCACTTTTCAGCAACATTTCTGAATAACTTAGAATTATCTAACTCTACTTTCTTATTCTTTGTACTGCCTATCGAAGGATCTTGATCAGGATTCTCCTCTAATTGCTTTTTTAAATTAGCTGCGTTACTTCGAGCAACAATGGCAGTGACTTGAGGATACTTACCCAAAGTAATATTTTTTTGTTTCCCGTTATAACGATAAGAATAGATCCATGTTTTTCTTCCGTTGGCAAAAACATGAAGTTGAAGACCATTTCCATCACTCAACTTGAGTGGAGCTTTGCCTAATCCTGAGTGCTTGGCATCTTTAATTTGTTGAGCTTTTAACACTTTTATATATTCCAATAATTAACTTGGAAATAGTTTTATACCAACAATTATACCAACACAACGCATGAGACTGTATGAAAGCGTAAGACACTATAAGAAACAAAAAAAGGTATGAAAATTTTTAATTTTCATACCTTTAGATGTCATATGAGATCATATGAAATTGAATTTTGGTGGAGATGGCGGGAGTCGAACCCGCGTCCGCAAGCACTACACTCGAGATTACTACATGCTTAGATATCGTCTATTGCTTTAACCCTCAAAGACCCGACGAACAGGGTTAAGAGAGCGATCCTTTAAGTTTAGTACAACACCCCAAGGCTTGATGTTATACGGACTTGTGTGCGTGCGCTTCAGTCGGGATCTCTAACCACAAGTATTCAGAGATGCGGACAAGCTGCCCTTAGGCAGCTAGAGCGTAAGATTCGTCGTTTGCGACTATTTAAAATGCAAATTTTATTTACGAGAGAAAATGCGCTCTCGGCATGCATCTATGAGTTTCATCACCAGCGTCGAAGCCAGGAACATCCCCAAAGTACGACGCAATCATAGCATAAAAGTTCGAAAATACGACCTCTAATTTCACAACAATTAAACATACACATGCGCTTAGTTCAATAATTGAGATAAAATCCCTTTTTTCAAGTTCAAAATTGCATATTTTATGAGTTATTTACTTGCACTGGATCAAGGGACGACGTCAAGTCGTGCGATCATTTTTGATGAACATGGAAACGTTCATGCAACAGCTCAAAGAGAAACTAAAATACGAACCCCAAAGTCAGGCTGGGTAGAGCAAAATGCACAAGAGATTTGGAGCTCACAAATCGCAGTGGTACAGCAAGCAATTGCTGATGCGCGATTACTGCCTAAAGATATCAAAGCTTTAGGCCTAACCAATCAACGCGAAACGACAGTGATTTGGGATAAAAAAACCGGTGAGCCTCTAGCCCCTGCGATCATTTGGCAAGATCGCAGAGCAAGTGATTGGTGTTATTCCCTCATTCAACAAAACTTACAAAACAAGATAAATTACACCACAGGACTCCGCATTGATCCTTATTTCAGTGCTGGAAAATTAGTGTGGTTACTTGAAAATATTCATGGTTTAAGAGCTCGTGCGGAACAAGGCGAAGTGGCTTTTGGAACCATTGATAGCTGGCTAGTTTGGAATCTCACTCAAGGTGCTGAACACGTGATTGAAGTCTCGAATGCTTCAAGAACCATGTTAATGAATCTGCATACCCAGCAATGGGATGACGAATTACTCGCACTATTTAATATCCCAAAAGCAATACTACCCAAAATCGTGGCTTCTGATTGCCATATTGCCAATACAGCAAAAGGTCTCTTAGGTGCAGAAATTCCAATTACAGGGATTCTAGGTGATCAACAATCAGCCTTATTTGGTCAATCATGTTTTGACGTAGGCTCAGCTAAAAATACCTATGGTACTGGCTGCTTTATGTTATTCAATACAGGTGATCAAATTCAACTGAGTCAGAATCAGCTTCTCTCCACTTTAGCTTGGCAATGCAAAGAACACACCTCGTATGCGCTTGAAGGTAGTGTTTTTATGGCTGGTGCGATTGTGCAATGGTTACGTGATGGACTAGGAATTATTCAAAGTAGCCAAGAAGTTGAACAATTGGCGTGTCAAGTTAACAATACCGATGGTGTCGTACTTGTTCCTGCCTTTACAGGCTTAGGAGCACCTCATTGGGATACGGATGCCCGCGCATTATTATGCGGTATGTCTAGAGGGACAAATAAAGCACATATTGCGCGAGCAGCTCTCGAATCAATCGCATTTCAAGTCGCTGACGTTTTGAATGCCATGCAATCTGATATTCGAAACCCTTTAAAAGAATTACGTGTAGATGGTGGTGCGAGTCAAAATGATATGTTGATGCAGTTTCAAGCCGACTTACTGAATGTTCCTGTATTAAGACCGCAACTTTTGGAGTCAACGGCTTGGGGAGCTGCGGCAATGGCAGGTTTAACTGCAGGTGTATTTAAAAATCCGTCTGATATTGCGGCATCATGGAAATTGGAAAAAGCCTTTGAGCCAACAATGTCTGAAGATCAACGTCAATTTCATTTACATCAATGGAATAGTGCGTTAAAACGTTCAAGATCAGATGTTTAGTATAAAAAACCGCCTACAAGGGCGGTTTTTTTATAAGAGATACATGGATTTTTCAATATGCGTATGAAGCAATACCTGTTGCAATTGCTTTACCTTCATCATTCACCATATTCATGCGCATCGTACAACCTTTGCGACCCATGCGTAGTACTTCAGCAGTGGCAATAAAATACTTTCCGCGCCCTGGTGATAAATAATCCACTCGCATATCCACTGTTGCTAAACGTGAAACTTTCTTTAAAGTTTCAGGCAACATATCAGGCTCTGCACGCTTGTAAAGCTCGCCCATTGCAACAATCCCGCCGATACTATCAAGTAATGTTGCCGCTACACCGCCATGCAAAATTTGGAAAGAAATATTACCAATGAGATTAGGTTTCATCTCAATATAGCCTTGGATTTCACCTTCTACGACACGCATTTGCATTTCGTTATAAGCGAAATAAGGAGAGGTATTAAATACTTGAGTGAGTTGATTTAATACCACTTCAAGATCTGGTTTAGCACCTAAATGGAGGTTACCCATCCATTTTTTTTGGGAATCGTTCATACAAAACTCAAATTAACATCATGAGAAAAAACCATCAGCATTTTCCCAAAAACCGCCTTAAGGGGGCTACAATTAGACCCAAGTAAAATACCAAACATCGAGATTGTGATGACTTATACGTTTAATCGCCCTGCTTTTCCTGCAACACGCATGCGCCGTATTCGAAAAAATGACAAACTCAGAGCGATGGTGAGAGAAACACATCTTTCTGCTGAACATCTCATTTATCCGGTATTTGTTCTACCAGGTCAAAATCAAACCCAAGAAATACCTAGTATGCCAAATATTCACCGTCTTTCAGCTGATTTGTTGTTAAACAAAGCTGAAAAACTTTTAGAATTAGGTGTATCTAAATTAGCTTTATTCCCAGTTACCCCACAAGAAGACAAAAGTTTAACTGCTGAAGCAGCATGGAGAGATGATGGTTTAGTTCAAAGCACTGTCCGTCTTCTAAAAAAAGAATTACCAGAAATGGTACTCATCACTGATGGCGCTTTAGACCCTTATACAACACACGGTCAGGATGGCATCATCGATGAAACAGGTTATGTCCTGAATGATGAAACTGTTGAGTGTCTGATTAAACAAGGTTTAAGCCATGCAGAAGCAGGAGCCGATGTTTTCGCACCGAGTGATATGATGGATGGTCGTATTGCTGCGATTCGTCAAGCATTTGAAGCAAATGGTCATATTTATACCAATATCATGGCTTATTCTGCCAAATATGCATCAAGCTTCTATGGTCCTTTCCGTGATGCCGTGGGTTCAGCATCTAATTTAAAAGGTGGTAATAAGTATAACTACCAAATGGATGTAGGAAACCGAGCTGAAGCTCTTCACGAAATTGCACTAGATATTCAAGAAGGTGCAGACATGGTGATCGTAAAACCAGGGATGCCATATCTAGATATTGTACGTGAAGTTAAAGACACATTTGGCATTCCAACATTTGTTTATCAAGTGAGTGGTGAATATGCCATGTTGGCAGCAGCAATCCAAAACGGCTGGCTTTCTGAAAGTGTGATTTTAGAATCACTGATGAGCTGTCGTCGTGCTGGTGCAGATGGAATTTGGACCTATTTTGCTGAAGATGCTGCAAAAATGCTTAAAGATATATAATACACTATTGAATCAAAAGCGCTTTTCCATAAAGCGCTTTTTTTCTACTAAAATCATCATCATTGTATTCAAGACCCAACTTTTAACTTACTCATTTAACATCTTACATCTCATCGATCTCTTTACATCATTGAGATTATTTGCACGATTAGAGCTTGAATATGGTCTAATACACACCGTCATTTTGAAGGTGGATAAAAATGCACGTTGCCATTATTGGATGTGGAATTAGCGGCTTACTAACAGCGCTTGAATTACTCGAACAAGGTTGTGAAATTACCCTCATTGATCAAAAACAAGCAGCTAAAGCTGCATCTTGGGCAGGTGGTGGTATTTTGTCACCTATGTATCCTTGGCGTTATCCCAAAGCAGTCAATCAATTGGCACAACTTGGTAAATCGTTATATCAATATTGGAATCAAAAAATTCAACCATTGAGTGGCATTGATTTCGAAATTCACGATTCAGGCATGTTAATTTTTGATGAAGATGATTTTGAGATTGGACTCAGTTATAAGGCGCAATATAACGAGCCGATGCAGCATTGCGATTTACTCGACGAGACTCAATTAAGAAATCTGAATCCACGAGTTTCTAATACTTTCAAGCAGGCTTTGCATTTTCCACAATTGTCTAATGTTCGTAATCCTCGTCTTTTAAAGTCTATTCTGACTTATCTTAAATCACATTCAAAAGTAAAGATTATCGAGCATAAGTGGGTAGAAAAATTACTGATTCAAAATCAGCAAGTGCAATCCATTGTTCTGCATGATCAACATCAAATTAAAGCTGATCAGTATGTTATCGCTACTGGAGCTTGGTCGGCACATTGGTCATCACAACTCGATTTCAATATCCCTGTTCAACCTGTTCAGGGGCAGATGATCCTATTCAAAACCCCTGAAAACTGGCTACCCACGATGTGTATGTACAATGTCATGTATATGATTCCACGTCGAGATGGCCATATCGTCTGTGGTTCCAGTATGGCGGAATTAGGTTTTGAACATCGCCCAAATTTGAAAACACAACAATCCATTTACCAAGCATGCATTCAACTCATACCTGAACTTAAAAATTTCCCGATTGTGCAACAATGGGCAGGCTTGAGACCTAGCTCACCTGATGGAATTCCATATATCGGTTTAATGCCTGAAATGAAAAACTTATGGGCGAATTTTGGTCATTTTAGAAATGGTTTATGCATGGGGCCAGCTGCAGCGCAGTTACTACGACAACTCATGCTGAATCAGACCACCCTCGTTGATCCTAGACCCTATGACCCATCTTTGAAGTTTCAAGTTTAATGTGATGGAAGTAGTTGCTCCAACGCCATTTTGAGTTCTGGATACTGAAATGTATAACCTGCTTGAATAAGTGCTTCTGGTATAACGTATTGTCCATTTAAAACCAATTGAGACTGCTCACCTAACATGATTTTAAACAATGAATCAGGCAGACTTAAAAGCGGTTTCTTGTTTAAAATTTTTGCTGCGGTGCGAACAAAATACACCTGATTCGTTTGTTCAGGAGCAACGAAATTAAAAACTTCTTTTGGAGTGTCATTCAACATCAGAAATTCAATCGCCTGAATCACGTCCTGAATATGAATCCATGCTAAGGGCTGCTGACCTGAACCAATTTTACCTACCAGATTAAATCGAATCGGTAAGAGTAATTGTTGTAAAATTCCTCCGCCATGCCCAAACACCACGCCTAAACGAATGACCTTAATATCAAACTGATTTTTGTGTTGGAGAGCCGACCTCTCCCACTCTTGGCAAAGTTCGGACATAAAGATCGGTTGAGATGATCCCTGCTCATTGTTTTTTTCTGACCATTCTTGATCAGGATCAATACCATAATATCCTACAGCAGAACCAGAAATAATTCGCTTGGGATGTTGCTGATGGGTCAGCAGATAATGTAATAATGCATCGGTCGTATTCACTCGGCTGTCGATGAGTTTTTGTTTTCGCCTTTGCGTCCAGCGACCATCACCAATACTTTCACCCGCTAAGTTAATAACATAGTCAATTTGAGCGTGTTGGATATCATCTAAAGATTGAACCCATGTCAAACGTGGATGCTTCATTTTTGGATTGGACTGTCGGCTTAAACCAATCACTTGATAATCTTGATCTAGCAAATATGCAACCAAATAAGACCCAATAAAACCTGTTGCACCAGTAACCAAAACGCAAGGATGATACATAGAAATACTCTTATGATCTGATCTCTCTATCATGGTGAAAGATGCCTTTGAGCTCAATTCATGATTACTTATTTACCACCAATTTATTCGCCATGCGCTTCGCTTGTGGACCATAAAACCAAAAGGTAATTAAATATAATGGTATCGCCAGCATCAAAATCATAATTGCACTGAGACTTAAGAAACTGGAATTTTGAACATAGAGTAAAAAGTTCTGCCAAATTTCAGGGTCTTTTCTCGAAAAAAATAAAATACTTAAAAAAACACCAAGAAAGTTATAGCCCCAAAAGATCAATGTAAAACCTAATGTGAATTTTTTACGTTCTTGATCCGAAGGTGCACGTTGTTGTTGATCAATAAATCTATATAAAACAACAATCATCGCTATTAAATATGGAAGCGCAGTGACTATTCCTGCAATTGCTGAAGGCAATAACGCTGCTAATATACCTGCAACCAGCGTTAATCCTAAGCAAAGAAAAAAGAACCATAAAAAATATTTTCTTAAAGAAACCATAACTCTCAGACGCAATAAATTCCTGTCACAAAGCATAACCGAAAATAAATCAGATATTTTTAATTTTCTTGTCAACCGAATCACAACCTTATGCGTTATATAAGGTACAAGGTCAGTAGCAACCGCGTAGTCATTGCACCGGCATCCGCAATGATACACGGTGACCTTATACCCCAATGAGACCTATAAATCATGCTTCTTGCAGAAAATTTAGTTTAGCAGCCTAAATTTGAATGACTGAAGTATTTTGGCCGACGATTTCACATCACTCGAATCGTCGGCTTTATTTTTGAACTTAATAAATTTTCTAAATATACTTTTATTCATAAAGATGAGATAACAATCAGAATAAATCCTAGTCCCAATGTATAAAGAAAAAATTAAACATAAAATTAGTCTAAAAAAACGTCTAAATTTTAAATCAGACTTTTGGGATGTATTGAATTATCCATTCACTCGCTTTCTTATCAGTATCGTATTAGTTTGCTATTGCTTTGTTTTTATTAAAGCATTTATTAATCATCAATTTCACATACCGCTTACAATCATCAGTTTACTCTGTGGTGTTTTTTATCAAAGTTATCAAATCATTAGAAACAAAGAAAAAATCTTAATTTATTCAATTTTAAGCCTATTTTTGAGTGCACTTTCATTTATTTCTATACAGAGTAATAGCTCGAATCCATTAATAATTTGGGTCTATTTCTATCTTGGTGCTTACTTAATAGTTTTTTCTCTAGAGCATCATCAGAGTTTAACCACACCTTTTGGTGAAGGGCTTAGTTTTTTATTCGCACTTGGAATTTGCTATTGGTTTTTCGAAAAACAGATGCTTGGTGTTGATACAGTATTATCGACATTCATCACAATAATCTTGTTAATATTTTTACTCTATTCGATTTTACATGCCTTTTTTGAAATTAAGCATCATCATTTAAGCCGTTTTCTACTGAGTTTCTTTACTTGTTGTTCAATTTTAATTTTGTCTATTGATCAAATTATAGAACTTTATTCACAGGGCGATATTACATCTGAGCATCGTTGGGTTGAGCGTTTAATTTTATTATTTCGATATTTTTTACTCGGTTTATCGTCTTTATATCTTTTTCAAAACTTAATGCTGCTTCTCAGCTATTTTCCCAATAAATACACGCGTTCTTATTTTTCAGATGTCAAACAAAATACGCTGATCCATATCAAACGTTTTTCAGAAGATCAAATTTCTAAAACAGAAGCTTGGTTTGCACTCATTTTTACGGTTTCAGTCTATTCTTTAAATTATATCTATCAAATAATTCCCATCAATATGAGTATTTGGCTAAGCATTCTATTGGTACCCTTAGTCATCCAATCTTTTTTTAATTATAAAATAGATCATTCGTCAACAGCAGCTAAACAGCATGTATCCTCGCCTCATAAGCAAATCTCGATCAACTCGAGAATCAAAAATAGAAACAAGAGAAAAAGACGAAAAAAGAGTAAATCGAATAAAAAATAGCGATTAAAAGCTGTCTTATAGAGATGTTAAAAATTTCGATGTTTTAAAGTCCGATATTGGATAAGATGACAATTGAGATGTTTTGGGGTTCGGTAATGGCAGTGCGTTTTTTTCATACTTCAGATTGGCATTTGGGGCAATTCTTTCACAATCATGATCGCGATTATGAACACACGCAATTTTTAACGTGGTTACTCGAACAAATCAAACAAAAACAACCGCATGCCCTTCTGATCGCTGGTGATATTTTTGATGTCATTAACCCTGCTTCTTCCGCTCAAAAACAGTTATATCAATTTTTAACAGATGCACATGCAATCGCACCGCACATGCAAACACTGATGATTGCGGGTAATCATGATTCAGGCTATCGCGTTGAACAAGTTGAGCCTTTATTAGAAAAATATAATGCCAAAGCTGTGGGGGTCATTGCTTGGAATGAAGATAAAACCCTCAATATTGAGCGTTTATTACAGCCGATTTATAACGAAGACAAAAACATTGTTGCTTGGTGCTTGACCTTACCCTTTTTACGTTCAGCAGAAATTACTGGATTCAATGACCAAACAACCAATAGTCAAAATGCGATTGCCTATTTGCATCAAAAACTTATTGCGGAAGCTAAAGCGCGTAAACAACCCAATCAAGCCCTTATTTTAATGTCACATGCCCATATGCAAGGTGGAGAAACTTCTGATTCTGAACGTCCCATTATCATTGGCAATGAAGAAGCACTTTCAACGTCTTTATATGATGATGTGATCGATTACGTGGCTTTAGGTCATTTACATAAACCACAAAAAGTAGGACAACCCCATATTCGTTATAGTGGCTCACCTATTCCATTATCTTTTAGTGAAATTCGCTACAAACATCAAGTGGTTGAAGTTGAAATCAACCCAAATTCTAGCGATGAAAATCGTTTTAAATTTCAAGCTTTAGAAATACCACGTAGTGTACAACTTCATAAAATATCAGGTGAATTACAACATGTGTTTGAACAATTAAAAGCATTGCCATCTGGTGAAATTGAAGCCATTAATCAACGTGAATATGTCGATATTGAATATCATACTCAAACGCCACCTCAGCCTAATTTACGCCAACAATTTGAAGATGCTTTACCCCCTCATCGTTATCGTTTAGTCCGCATTTCACGTAAATATTTAAATCAACAAGGTGATCATGATCCTCAAAATAAAATCAGCCTAGAACCACCTACTCCGGAAAAGCTCTTTCAACAAATATGGGATAAACAAGGGTATCACTCAGATGATACCGTGTTTAAAGATTTTTTAAGCTTGGTCGATGAAGCTCAAAAATCACTTGAAGATGACCTCAGCGCTTAAGGATATGCCATGAAAATTTTATCGATTCATATGAAAAACTTGGCATCTTTAGCTGGTGAACATTTTATTGATTTTGAAAGTGAGCCTTTAGCCAGCGCGGGCTTAGTGGCAATCGTTGGCAGAACAGGTGCAGGGAAATCTACCATTTTAGATGCTATGTGTTTGGCACTGTTTAATCGTGTTCCTCGCTTAAAAGATAGCGATGGCAAACTGATTGATGTTGATGGCTCAGAGCTTTTAACCAACTCACCTCAAACGATTTTAAGACGTGGTACGGGTCATGGTTTTGCAGAACTTAAATTTATCGCACAAGATCAGAAAGTATATTTAGCACGCTGGGAAATTAAGCGTGCGCGTGAAAATCCAAATGGTAAATTACAAACTGTTCAACGCTCGTTAAAAAGCTTAACCGATGGCAACGTTGTCGCTGATAAAACCAAAGCAGTTGACGACAGGATTAAAAGAATTACACAACTGAGCTTTGAACAATTTACTCGTGCAGTTTTACTGGCACAGTCAGAAGTTACCGCTTTCTTAAAAGCACGAGATAATGAGCGTGGTGAACTTTTAGAATATTTAACAAACTCAAGTATTTTTGGAAAAATTGGTCAATTGGCGTATGAAAAAACCAAACTAATCGCCAATCAACGAAAAGAGCTTGAAAATATGCTAGGACATATTGAACTATTGTCCGATGAAGATGTTTTAGCACTCAACCAACAATTTCAAACCTATTTGATAGAACAACAAAAATTAGACGCTGAAAAACAACACCTTTTAAAACAACAGCAATGGTTTGAACAAAAGCAAAAACTCGAAGCAGATGTACAAACACGTCAACAATATTTACAAGTCCAACAACAAAAATTAGAAACTCTAGCTGCACAGAAACATCAACTCCAACAGCTAGAAACATTTGCAACAATTCGACCAGACGTCAATCATCAAAACGCGTTAACTGTTGAACTTTCACAGTTGCAACCTCAGCTTGACCGCGCTGAACAACAATTCACGGCGATTGAACAGCAATTTAATGCAGAAAAAATCACCTTTGAAAAAATCGATAATGAACTTCAACAACAACAAAAAATTGAAATTGAACATCAAGTACAGATCGATGTGGTACGCAGCCGCATTGCAGATCGACGCGTTTTAGGTCAGCAACTGATACAAAGCAAAGAAGAACTGAAAATACTTCAGGCTCAACAACCGCCTTTATTAAATGATGAACAACACGCGAAACATGAAGTTGAACAACTCAAGCAAAACATTACCCAGTGTACAGTTCAACTGAATGAGTCAGCACAATTTACGGCTTTAGATGATGGACTCTCTGCTTATCTCAATCAATTACAACGCTTTATTCAAAGCTACACACAGTTTGAACAGCATTATGGCGATGTACATACAGCCCATGAACAAGTCACACTGAAACAACAACAGCTTGAGCAACTCACTCAACAGTATGGACAAGATGAAGCTTTAAATAAGAATATCTCATCGTTGCGTCAAAACCGTGAACAACTTCTGCATCAGCTGAATCAGCTCAATATTTTAGAAACACAATGGCGTAGTTTCCAAAGTATCTATTCGGAAAATATCCAATTAAGTACCGCACAAAACAGCTTAAAACAGCACATTGAAGACAGCCAAGCTCAATTAAAAACCGCTGAACAAGCATACCAAACGCAGAAAAATTTACGTGAACAATTGCAACTCTTGTTGCAACAACAACGTCTATTACATACTGAGAACATAGAAAATTTAAGAGCAAATTTAATTGAAGGTGAAGCCTGTTTAGTTTGTGGAAGTACACACCACCCTTATGTTGAAAATAAAGAGGCTCTTTCGAAGGAGTTAATCACACTTCAAGAGCAGCAAGAACGACAAGAACTTGAAAAAGAACAGCAGGCTTTCAATATTTGGCAGCATGTGCAAAAAACACATACTCAACATGTCGCGGCTTTAGAAGCAAATCGTAAACAGCTTGAAAATGTAACAACACAACTTCAACACGCTCAGGCTCAACTTGAACAGCAATTAAATCATTTAAATATCGCAGTCGACTTTTCAATTGATCATGCACAATTAACTCAAGCCATCACTTCTCGAATTGCCGATACTCAGCAAACACAAAAGCAAATTGAAGATTCGCTCAATACATTGGAACAGACACAGAGAATACGCCATGAACTTGTACAATTTATTCAACAACGCTCACAGCATTTATCCTTAGTACAACAAGCTGAAGGCAATATTCAGGATATTGTGAGTCTACTTAACCCACAGCAACAACAAGATTGGGCTCAAAACACATTGAACTGCGCTCAAGCCATACTTGTGAAGCTTCAACATCGTCTGAACACGCTCAAACAGTTCAATAACTTGAACAATGTATTGAATAAAAAAGCTCAGTATTTAGAGCAAGTCACTCAATCGCTTCAATTTAGTCAGGAAAAAATTAAAACAACAGAAACACGAATCGAAAAATTAGTAAGTGATGGTCAACAAAACAGCGAAATAGCGATTCAAGCAATTTATGAAATGACACATCGTCATGTGGAAAAACCACATGAATGGTTAGCGACATTTGAACAGAATCGTCAAAATTTAAATACTCAATTTAACGAAACTCGCCAGCGTTTTAATGAGATACGTCAAGTCTTCGACACCACCCAAATATCATTCAACCAATTAAAAACTCAATACAGTCAACTTGAATCACAGGTCGTGACTTTAAAAAGCAAAATTCAAGATTGGCTTAGTCAACACACTGACTTCGACGAAGCCCAACTTCAACAACTTTCACAGATTTCCCATCAGCAAGAACAGCATATCAAGCTCACTTTGCAAACGGCTGAACAACTTGTTGCCGATGCAAAATCAGCAATGAAAACCGTGCAAGAGCAACTCGAACAGCATTTAGTTCATTTGCCTGAAATTGAATTTGAAACACTTAAAGAACACTTATCGACCCTTAGCCATCAAATAGAAAAAATCACTGAACAACGTGATGACGTGAAGCTAAAACTCGAAGTTCATCAACGCAATCAGGCGAAGCAACAGCAATTTGCAGAGCAAATCCAAAAAATCCAGACAGAGGAACATCGTTGGAATAAAATATCGAGCTTAATGGGAGATGCGACTGGTAAAAAATTCCGTGATTATGCTCAGCAGTATAATTTGGATATTTTGATTGAATACGCCAATCAGCAACTGAGTATGCTCTCGCAACGTTATACCTTAAAACGCTTAGAAAACTCACTCAGCCTTGCCATTGTCGATCATGATATGGATGGAGAAACACGATCCGTTTCCTCACTTTCTGGCGGAGAATCCTTCTTAACAGCCCTGGCTTTATCTTTAGCGATTGCCAATATGGCTTCTGGCTCAATGAAAATCGAGTCACTGTTTATTGATGAAGGTTTTGGTACTTTAGATGCATCCTCATTGCATATGGTAATGAATGCCTTAGACCAATTACAAAGCCAAGGTCGTAAAGTGGTGCTGATTTCACACATTCAAGAAATGCACGAGCGAATTCCTGTACAAATTCAAGTCAAGCCTTTAGGCTCTGGCGCAAGTACCATCAACATTGTCGGTTAATGGTTAATGATAAAAAAATTAAAGCCGTCAAATGACGGCTTTAATCTAAGCTAGTTTTCTTAAAGTTAAAATTTGCTCAGCTCGTCCAAAAGGTCCGTTCAGATCATGAAGAATTGATGAAGTTAACCCGATACCGTCATCACCATATTGTTGTACTGTTTCAAGACCTAGCCACTTACCTATTGGCATACGATAGAGATGTATCTGTAAATCTAAATTTGGAAAAGTATAGTTAAACGGCCAACCTTGTCGTGTCACAATTCCATTCGCTGTATCGACCATTCCCATCAACTTCACAAAGTCTGAATGTGTTTGTCCTTCAACCATGTCATAAGGATTGGTTAACCATACAACGCCCTTCCCTGCACGTCGATCTAGACGGCGTGCCTCAAGTGATTGAATGTAGCCTCCAGGCCAATTTTTAATTTCTTCCCATAAGATTCCCGAATCGGGATCAGCAACTTTTTGATCTTCTAATCCTGCGACTGCCTGAGTATCACTCATCATCATTCGCCAAGTACGTGCCTGAATGCAGCTTTTACCATGTGCAGACATGGTCGACTCGATCAACTCAATGGTTTTTCCAGGTCGAATAATTCGAGTTTCAATTTGAAACTCCCCAGCGGGTATCAGGCCCAAAATATCCAAACTTATACGTCCAATCCTTAAGTCAGACCGAGCTGAGAAGTGATCCAACTCTGCACAAATAATCCCTGTTGCGGGCGCCATATGCTGTTCGTGCGCATTCCATGCACCTTGAGCATGTATGGTCGACTTATACTTAGCCAGTACTGATCCATCATCACACACTTTTCGTTCTAAAAGCTGATAATACGAACTCATCCAATCCTTCCCTGTTTTATGATTATGTGAAATATATTGGTTTATTTTTATACATAAAAAGTTGTATTTACAATGACAGTGACTGAACCCGAAAGTTCAGTGCAGACTGAATCCAATCATTTTGAGTAATCTCTCGCCCCAAACAAGGCCGTCCCTATTCGAACCATAGTCGATCCAGCACTAATCGCATCTTGTAAATCACCTGACATTCCCATACTTAAGGTATCCCAATCAGAAGGATGTGCATGATGCTCTTTCATCTGATCAAAAAGTGTCTTGGCATCATAGAGTGCATCTACATTGCCAGGCGCTGGAATGACCATTAATCCTCGTAATCGAAGTCGAGGTAATATGCTCATTTGAGCAACCAGATCTTCGACCTCTGAAACTGCACAACCATCTTTGCTTTCTTGAGCATCAATATTCACCTGAAGACAAATATTGATAGGCTTCTGTTCGATTGTGCGTTGATTAGAGAGTCGCTCTGCGATAATAAAGCGGTCAACCCCATGCACCCATGCAAATTGTTCAGCCAACTGTTTGGTTTTATTGCGTTGTACATGACCAATAAAATGCCATTCGATGTCTAAATCATTCAGCGCTTTGATTTTATCTAATGCTTCTTGCAGGTAATTCTCACCAAATGCTCGTTGACCAGTCTGATACATTTCTCTCAAAATATCCGCTGGATGCGTTTTGGAAACAGCAAGGAGTTTAACCTCGTTAGATTGTCGTTGAGCAACTTCACAGGCTTGTTCAATTTGTCGAATAACACTATTTCTCGCTTGCTCTAGACTCATCATGTATAGCTATCTCAGTTAATTCATCTTTTTTTACTTTCTTGCACGCTAACTGTTGGTTAAGCTGTAGGAAAGCCTTATTATTCTATCAAAATAATTACGATTTTAATGCGTTCGGGGAATTTATGGATATTACAGAATTACTGGCATTTTCAGTGAAAAACGGGGCGTCTGACTTGCACCTTTCTGCAGGAATGCCACCGATGATTCGTGTTGATGGTGAAGTTCGTCGTATTAACTTACCAGCCTTAGAACACAAAGAAGTACACCGCTTAATCTACGACATCATGAATGATAAACAACGTCGCGATTATGAAGAAAAATTAGAAACCGATTTCTCATTTGAAGTCCCCGGTGTAGCACGCTTCCGTGTCAACGCATTCAACCAAAATCGTGGTGCTGGCGCGGTATTCCGTACCATTCCTTCTCAAGTGATTTCTATGGAGGACTTGGGCATGGGGCAAATTTTCAAAGACATTTGCGCCTATCCACGAGGAATTGTTTTGGTCACAGGACCAACGGGTTCAGGTAAATCGACTACGCTTGCGGCGATGATGGATTACATTAACGACAACCGTTACGACCATATTTTAACCGTCGAAGATCCAATTGAATTTGTGCACCAATCCAAAAAGTGTTTGATTAACCAGCGTGAAGTGCATCGTGATACACACGGTTTTAATGAAGCGCTACGCTCTGCACTGCGTGAAGATCCAGATATTATTCTCGTCGGTGAAATGCGTGACCTCGAAACCATTCGACTTGCACTCACTGCTGCAGAAACTGGTCACTTGGTGTTTGGAACACTGCATACCACATCTGCCGCAAAAACAATTGACCGTATTATCGACGTGTTTCCTGCCGATGAGAAAGACATGGTTCGTGCCATGCTTTCTGAATCGCTTCAAGCCGTCATCTCTCAAACACTTTTAAAGAAAACAGGTGGCGGTCGGGTAGCTGCTCACGAAATTATGATTGGAATTCCAGCGATTCGAAATCTCATCCGTGAGAACAAAGTTGCACAAATGTATTCTGCAATACAAACCGGTGCAAATTATGGCATGACCACTCTCGATCAAAGTCTCAAAAATCTTGTCGCGAAAGGCATTATTACCCCGCAAGTTGCACGTACTGCGGCTAAACAACCAGAATCATTTTTATAAAAATGGACGTCATTTGATTTAGGGGAATCAAAATGGATTTTAATGACCTGCTCGACATGATGATTGCGCGCAAGGCTTCAGATTTATTTATCAGTGCGGATATTGAACCATCAATGAAAATTAATGGTGAAATTGTGCCTGTAGTTAAAACAAAACTCACTGGTGAAATCATAGGTCAATTGATTCACTCGATTATGAGTGAAAGACAACGAATCGAATTTGCTGCAACACACGAATGTAATTTTGCTATTGCCAATCGTGATAAAACTGCGCGTTTTCGTGTCAGTGCTTTTCAGCAACGTGATCAACCTGGTATGGTTTTACGTCGGATTGAAACTGTCATTCCAAGTCTTGATGAGCTGAAACTACCGCCCGTCCTTAAAGATCTGGCAATGACTAAGCGCGGGATCATCTTATTTGTAGGTGCTACTGGTACAGGTAAATCGACTTCACTTGCAGCAATGATCGGTCATCGTAATCAAAATTCTAAAGGTCATATCATTACCATTGAAGACCCAATCGAATTTATTCATCAACATCAAGGCTGTATCATTACTCAACGTGAAGTTGGCATTGATACAGACTCCTTTGAAATTGCACTGAAAAACACACTCCGTCAAGCACCTGATGTCATTCTTATTGGTGAGATCCGCTCTCGTGAAACCATGAACTATGCGATTAGTTTTGCTGAAACAGGTCATTTAGTATTTGCGACTTTACATGCAAATAATGCCAACCAAGCCTTAGATCGTATTATTCATTTCTTTGAGACAGATCGTCACAGCCAACTGTTTATGGACCTCTCACTTAATTTGAAGGCGATCATTGCACAACAGTTAATTGCGACTCCTGATAAAAAATCACGTCATCCTGCAATTGAAATCTTAATCAATTCTCCACTGATTTCAGACTTGGTGCGTAAAGGCGAAGTTCATGAAATTAAAGAAGTCATGAAGCGTTCCCGTGAAATTGGAATGCAGACGTTTGATCAAGCGCTATTTGAATTATATAAAGCTGAGAAAATCACTTATGACGAAGCATTACGTCATGCTGACTCTGCCAATGATTTACGCTTACAAATCAAACTCTCTGAAGAAGATCCAAACTATCTGTTGAATTCTGGCCCCCGCCTCACTTTTGATGGTCAAGATGATTAATCAATAGTGAATAAAAAAGGAGCACTCATTGCTCCTTTTTTACTTTAATCAAGATTTATTTTTTACGGTATGCTTCTTGGCATTCAGGCGCATCGCAATAACCATATAAATTCAAAGAGTGACCTGTTAAAACAAAACCAAGTTGTTCAGCAACATTATGTTGTTCTTGTTCAATCAAATCATTGTGGAATTCAACAACTTTGTTGCAGTTCTGGCAGACCATATGATCGTGGTGATCATCTTGCATGATTTCGAATACAGAGTGATTATTCTCGAAATGATGACGTTGGATAATACCAGCAGCTTCAAACTGAGTTAACACACGATATACAGTTGCTAGACCGACATCTTCGCCCTGCTCAAGTAAGGTCTTATAGATATCTTCCGCGCTCAAATGATGCTGTCTTGAATTTTCTAATAATTCCAAAATCTTGATTCGTGGAAGGGTAACTTTAAGTCCAGCTTTGCGTAAATCTTGATTTGAAATAGGCATATAAAAAGGTCTCTCAACAAATTTTAAGTTGGAATATGCAACAGAGTTGAGATGCAGTATGATCTATCCTTGGATCAATTGCATCATAATTAATTTGGGATAGTGTAGCAAAATGCAAAAAATCATGCTGACGTTATTCGTCGCTTCTTTACTGGGTGGTTGTTCTGTCTTTGGTGTATACAAAGTTGATATTCCTCAAGGAACACCATTAACCCAAGCGCAAGCTTCAAAAATTCAAGTCGGGATGACTTACCAACAAGTTCGTTTTTTACTTGGTAGCCCAACCATTTCAGATCCTTTGAATCCTTTACGTTGGGATTACATCTACAATTATACCCCAGGTACATATGCTAAAAAAGCAAATATTCCTGCAACTCAAGGTCAGCATCTAAAAGTATATTTCGATGGTTCTGGCGTCGTGAATAAAATCGAAGGTTTAGAAACTATCCCAGAAACTCAACCTGGTTTACCAGGTTCGAAAGATGCGATTTTGAACGCGCCACCACTATAAAGAATTAGACATAAAAGAAAACCCCTCAAAGAGGGGTTTTTCATATCATTTCAATTGTTTAAAGCGATTGCCACGACAATAGCGCCCAACTGGATTCGCTGCCGCTCGCTTACGGCGAATATCTTTTGGATTAATCGTTAATGCCCGATAGATTTCCACCCGATCACCTGCTTGCAGAACATGCGATTGATCTTGTACTTTCGTCCCAAAAATTCCAACAGCATACTCGTCTGGCAACTGCGTACACGACGCGATACCACTTTGTGTAATAGCATCCGCAACAGACATGCCTTCCACAAATTCAAGTTCAATGTGAAACTGCTGGTCTACAGCAGCATAAGCAACCCAAACTTTTGCATTTTGGATCATGGTAACAATTGACCTAAGTAAGAAATCATTGCAGCCACAATTGCTAAAGGTGTCACAATACGTACAGCCACACGCCAGATATTATAAAAAGCTTCATTACTAAAATTCAGCGCTTTACGTAAATGACTAATTTTCATGATCCAACCCACGAAAATTGCATAGATTAAACAAATGCTTAATCCCCAAAGCATTAAAATCGGAGTTAAAAATAGATCGGCTGCAGGGAATACCCAAATTAAAAGTGGTGCAAGCAATAAAAAATATTGCACCGCTTGTGCTAATCCACGATGTGCGAGTTGTTCCTTCCCAAGTTGCAGGAGTAAAGCTACTGCAAATATTGTCGCGATTAAAACGATATATGCTGGAATTGCAGCACTAATTGCAAAATATCCAAATCCAGCCACAGCCACCAGTTGCGCTAGCCAAATCGGTAAAGTTTTTGGCGTTGCAGCATCTTGTTTCTCTTGATTGAGATTTGTCTGCCAATATAATCCAAGCCCGAGACCTGAAGCTACTAAAGCGAGAATAGTTGCATTACCCCACTCTTTAAACTCAACAGGAGTCAGCTGCCAATCATTGACTTGGACACCAAAAACCTGAGCCGCGATTAAACTTGCAATCGTTGCAATCGCAGTAAGTACAACCAATACAGAACGTTGAAGAAATGATAAACCAAATGCAATGAATGCTGCGATACCCATCAAAATATTTGAACCAATACCAAAATCATTTTGTTGTGCTACAACATTAGAAGTATTGAGTAATATACCGCCCGCTAAAAATGGAATAAAAATAACAGCAAGCCAGCCCACTACTCTCCAACGTTGGTTTGCATCGGCTTCACGGGTCAATTTTGATAATGCGTTCAGCGCTGAAGTTTGAGCTCGTTTCGCCAATCCAATTTCTAAATAAATAATTGGCAACGCTAAAAACAACATCGTTGCAAACCAAAGTAACCAAAAATCGAGTTGTCGATCAATTTGCAAGCCTAAGCTTGGTGCTAGACCCACAATAATGATAAATGACAAACAAAATGCCATCAGCGGCGATAACCATCGTGACATAGCGGTGTCCTGCATGAGGTATTCCATTAAAAAGTTTTACGCTATTTTGCCTAGCTCAATCATTAAAATCAAAGTCTAGTGTAAAAAAAATAAGTGTAGATCTTAGCCACTTCACATTAAATTTTTAATACTGATCCGCGCGAGTAACACGCTTCAAGCTTGGGTCACGAGCTTCTCTGACCAATCGCTCAACGTGAGTTATGGTACGTAGTGTTGGCTTACCATCCTGAAATAAAATCATTTCGCCGGGCGTATATGCAAACCAAGCTTCATTATCTGTTAATGGTTCTGTCGTAATTACAGCCACACGATCTTCAGGTGTCGTGACCTGACTAAAATCGACTTCAACATCAATATCAATTAATCGTGCAGGTTGAAATGGATATTCGCGAACAATCCAGTGTAATTTTGTGGTCGCATAACTATACAAAGCCTGTCCATTTGATAAACAAAAATTGAATGTCCCATGCTCTGCTATTGTTGGCGAAATTTCTTCTAAAGCATGAAATACATCTTGGACACTTGGCTCTACATAACCAAACTTTTGTACGAGATGTTCTAATAAATAACAAAATGCAAGCTCACTATCTGTATTACCTACTGGTGTGAACTGTCCCGACAACCTTGGATGAAAATTATGCAGATCGCCATTATGCGCGAAAATCCATTGTCTCCCCCACAATTCACGAATAAATGGATGAGAATTTTCTAAAGTAATTTTTCCCTGTGTTGCTTTACGAATATGGGCAATGACATTACGGGATTTAATCGGGTAATTACGAACGAATTCTGCAATTGGAGACTCGACTGCAGATTGGTTATCAACAAATAAGCGGCATGCCTTATCCTCAAAGAAAGCGATGCCAAAACCATCTGAGTGATCTGACGTTATTCCAGCGCGCTGAGAAAAACCACGAAAAGAAAACGTAATATCCGTAGGGGTGGCACAATTCATTCCAAGTAGTTGGCACATAATCTTTCATTTTGCTTTAGTTATCAGTTTTATTGTGCATCAGCCTTATAGATGTTGCAAATATGAATATGGCAATTGAATATGTTTTATGCTGGATATATGGGACATAAAACGATTATTCTTATCAAACAAAAAAAGCCACCGAAGTGACTTTTTATTATGTGATTATGAATTAGTGCGCCAACTTAGAACGATTGGTAATCAATGTTCCAACACCGTGATCCGTAAAAATTTCCAACAAAGTCGCATGTGGAACACGACCATCCACAATATGCGCGCTCACTACACCACCTTTCACCGCATCAAGCGCACATCCCACTTTCGGAATCATACCGCCGTAGATCACACCTGTATCGATCAAGCGATCGACTTCTTGTGTTGTTAGTCCAGTGAGTAGGTTTTTATTCTCATCCAATACACCACTGATATTCGTAAGAAGAATTAACTTTTCTGCACCCAAAGCTTCAGCAACTTTACCAGCAACTAAATCTGCATTGATATTGTAAGTATTACCTTCCTCATCAACACCAAGTGGCGCAATCACTGGAATAAAATCACTTTGAGTGAACATTTCCAGAACGTCAGTTTTTACACCGACCACTTCACCCACTAGCCCAAGATCAATTTGTTGAACAGATCCATCCTCTTGGGTTTTTTCCATCAACAACTTTTGAGCACGAATTAAGTTACCGTCTTTACCCGTTAATCCAATTGCACGACCACCATGTTGATTGATCAAATTCACAATAGACTTATTTACACTTCCGCCCAACACCATTTCTACAACTTCCATAGTTGCAGGATCAGTTACACGCATTCCATCAATACGGTCTGATTCACGCCCAAGTTGTTTCAAAAATGAATCGACTTGAGGACCACCACCATGAACCACAATCGGATTAAGACCAACTGTTTTCAATAGCACGATATCACGGGCAAACGAACTTTCTAATGCAGGATCAGTCATTGCATTGCCGCCATATTTCACTACAAGTGTTTTACCTGTAAATCTTTGGATGTATGGCAAAGCTTCTGTCAAAATTTGAGCTTTGTCGATGCCAGTTTGTTGGTGTGGCATTCGCCTCTCCTTCATTCCTACATTAGTGTGCATTCAAAATACTTTGAGCAAGCACAGGATATTTTTCATTTAAAATTTTTACAAAATGCTGGCGAATTTCATAAAGTTTCGATGGGCTATCTGCATCAAACCGTACCGTGAAGTATTCACCAGTATTTGATGGTCGCATAATGCCAAATCCGTAGTCAAAATCAAGGCGAATACCATCGATTTTACTCATTTTAGCCCCAGTACTTTTACAATTCTGCTCTATCAAGGCTAGGACGTCTTGCGGATTTGCATCTTGCGTTTCAATATAGGTATCTTCAGTACCAAAGCGATCTGGGAATTGAGCGAGATATTCAGATAGCGTGATATTAAGTTGACTCAATGCCTCCATGACCCGTAATGCTGCATAGATACCATCATCGTAACCAAAACCACGACCATCATTGAAGACATAATGACCCGCATATTCTCCCCCAAAAATAGCTCGACCTTTGGATTGGGAAATATAACGGCGCATGAAACTGCTGCCAGTACGAATCATTTTTGCGATGCCTTGTAATTGTTCAATGGTTTTTGACACCATCGTTGAACATTTTACGTCATAAACAATTTCATGATGCGGATGCTGAGTTAAACACAATGATGCGAATAATGCTAACAAGCGATCAGCAGACACAATGTGAGCATTCTCATCCAAAATGACGGCACGATCACCATCACCATCAAGAGCAATCCCCAAATCCGCCTGATGCAACAAAATTTTTTCTTTTAGCTGCGTCAAATGCTTCGCTTGTGAAGGGTCTGGAGGATGATCAGGAAACTCTCCATTTTCACGACAACGTATTGAAATGACTTCACATCCCATTTTTTGTAGTACTAAATCAGCACAACGCCCAGCGGCACCATGCATACCATCTAATACAACCTTGAGTGGACGCTTTAATTGAATATCCTTGAGCAAAGCATGCTGATAAGCCAAGCAATACTCTGATTTAATCTGATGTGTCAGTTGAGGTGGCGTTGGAAAGTGATCATGTTGAAAATAGAAACCTTCTGCATACTCCCCAACATTTTGAATCATGTCTGGACAAGGTGGTTCGTATTCAATAATCCATTTAATCCCATTATCATGTTTAGGGTTATGACTCGCGGTCACCATGATGCCATTGCCATTTTTATGTCGAGCAGCAAAATACATTTGTGGGGTTGAACAACATCCAATGTTCTCGACATTCATCCCTTGGTTTTTGAAGACTGATTCAATAATCCAAGCAAAAGTAGGCCCAGTCAATCGAGCATCGTAACCTAGCACAATACTTTTCTGGCCACGTGATTGATACTGAGCAGCAAGCCCATGCGCAATCGCATAAATTGTTCTTGTATCCAATTGACTGACTTTTCCGCGAATATCATAAGCGCGGAAAATTTGTCTTGGAAAAATAAGTGGTTGGGTATTCATTCTTAATTAACACCGTTGACTGCTGAGTCAGAACAGCGTGATGAGAGTTGATCCAAATAAATTTTGAATATATTGAGTAATAAAAAATATCGTTATTCTTTATATAACGTGTACCAATTTCAATTTATATAATCTTTGTTAATATTTTGCAACATATAAATAAAAGCCTGATTTTACAGGCTTTTATCCAAAATACTATTGTTTTCCAGTGTGTCCGAATCCACCAGCTCCTCGCTCACTTGCCTTGAATTCGTCAACTAAATCAAATTCAGCTTGTAAAACAGGAACCAATACGTATTGAGCCAATCGCTCACCCGGCTCTAATGTAAATGCATTTTGACTGCGGTTCCAAACTGAAACCATTAATTCACCATGATAATCTGAATCAATTAGACCGACGAGATTTCCTAATACAATCCCGTGTTTATGACCTAAGCCAGAACGAGGCAAAATCAAACCCGCATAACTTGGGTCTTCGATATAAATTGCCATACCTGTTTTAACTAAAACAGTCTGACCAGGCTCAATAGTGATCGCTTCATCTACACATGCACGTAAATCTAAACCTGCCGATCCTGTTGTTGCATAAGTAGGTAATGGCCATTCTTGACCAAGTCGTTGGTCGAGTACTTTCACTTGAACTTTCATATTCAATCCTGTTTTAAAATGTAATTAACGTTTGAGTAAAGCTTTCAGATTTTGCAGATAATGCTGTGCCTGTAATTTTGGATCGATATTTTCAGCCAATTTCTTTTTTCGACCTAGCCAATCGACTTCATCTTGTGGCAATTCATCCAAGAAGCGACTTGGTGTCATTTGTTTCATCTGACCGCCATTTTTACGCTGTTCTGCAAGCGTCAAAGTCAGCCCTTGTTTGGCACGGGTAATACCAACGTACATCAGTCGACGTTCTTCTTCGATGGTATCAGCCACAATTGAATTCTTGTGCGGAAGCAACTCTTCCTCAAGCCCCATAATATAAACAAATGGGAATTCCAGGCCTTTAGAAGCATGCAAAGTCAGTAAGTTTACTTTATCGATATCTTCATCTTCTTGCTGTTGCTCCAACATATCCAGCAACACCATCTTACGAATGACACTTTCGATATTTTTTTCATCGACATCTTCAGCACGATTGATCAAACTTTGAATACTGCTATAAAGCACTTCAATATTGTCAATTTTAGTTTTTTCTTGTGCTGGCGTCGCTGCCGTTTCTTTGATGTAGTCGATATATCCTGCCTCAACCATCATTTGGCGGACTTTAGGCACAGGTTCATCATCATCTAACAGTTCACGCGTAAAACCTTCGATAAAATCAGCAAACTCAGCCAATTGAGATGTCGCCTTCTTCGGTAATACCATACTTAGGCGCTGATCATTCGCGGCACCTAGTAAAGAAAGATTATTCTCTTGCGCAAATAAACCTAGTTTTTCTAAAGTCACAGGTCCTATGGCACGTTTAGGTGTGTTAATAATGCGTAAGAAAGCACTGTCATCTTCAGGGTTAATAATGAGACGTAGATAGCTCATAATATCCTTGATTTCAGCACGACCAAAGAACGACTGACCACCAGAAAGTTTGTAAGGAATCTGCATCTGACGAAGTTGTGTTTCTAAAACACGTGCTTGGAAGTTTCCACGGTATAACACGGCGTAATCTTTCCAATTTTTACCATTCATCAATTTATGAGTCAGCAAATCTTTAACAACGCGTTCCGCTTCATCATCATCATTACGACAAGTAATAATGCGGATCATCTCACCATGACCTTTATCACTCCACAATTTTTTATCAAAAATATGTGGGTTATTCTCAATCACATGGTTTGCAGCTTTTAAAATACGACTGGTTGAACGATAGTTTTGCTCAAGCTTAATGACTTTTAAATTGGGGAAATCTTCCTTCAATAAGGCCATATTTTCTGGCTTTGCCCCCCGCCAAGCATAAATTGATTGGTCATCATCCCCTACAGCCGTAAATTGTCCCATGACACCAACAAGCAGTTTGACCAAGATATATTGGGCGGTATTGGTATCTTGATATTCATCAACCAATAAATAACGTACACGGTTTTGCCATTTATCACGGACTTCAGCATTTTCTTGAAGAAGGCGTGTCGGCATTACGATTAAATCGTCAAAATCGACCGCATTATAGGCACGTAAATTACGCTCATAAAGTTGATAGAGATGCGCAAATTGAACATCTTCAGCCGTTTCACAAGTCGTATGTGCTTGCTCAGGCAAAATTAGATCGTTTTTCCAATCTGAGATCATCTTCATCGCTTTTGCGATCAGCTCTTTACTTTCTGCACCAGACAAATTATCTCGGTGCATTAAATCCATTAAAATACGCTTACAGTCATCAGCATCTAAAATGGAAAAGTTTGCTTTAAGTGGCGTATGTTTTAATTCTAGTCTTAATAAATTCAAACCAAAGGTGTGAAAGGTAGAAACAGATAAACCCTTTCCATCCTCTTTACCAAGCAATTTACCGACACGCTCTTTCATCTCTCGTGCAGCTTTGTTGGTAAAAGTCATCGCAGTAATACGATGTGCTGGTATACCGCATTTTTTGACTAAATATGCAATTTTCTGTGTGATTACAGAGGTCTTACCTGAGCCTGCCCCAGCAAGTACTAACAAGGGTCCTTGAGTGTATTTCATGGCTTCAAGTTGCTTGTCGTTCAAATGACTGGCTGATGACATATTCTTTCCTCTTTTCCTTCAGCGCTCGATTATAGTCATCTGCTTCGAATATGACTAACGTTAAATTTAATGAAGGTATATTTGAATAAATTTCAGACATAAAAAAACCACCCGAAGGTGGCTTTTTTAAGATCATGTATTATTGAACTGCGTAAACAGCAATCTCTACACGACGGTTTTGTTCTTTACCTGCTGCAGTTGTGTTATCAGCAATTGGGTTTGAAGAACCTAAACCTTGAGCATTAATACGTGCTGTAGAAACACCCTTAGATGCTAAATAGCTAGCAACAGATTGAGCACGTGCTTGTGACAATGGGATGTTAATCGCATCATTACCTGAACTATCAGTATAACCAGTTACAAGGATACCGCTCTTGTTGTCTTCAGTTAAAACTTGTGCAACACGGTTTAAAGTGTCATAGAAGTTTGGCTTGATATTTGATTTATTTGTATCAAACGTGATAGCACCTGGCATTACTAAGTTAATAGAGCCATCTGGATTACGGTTTACATCAATACCTGTACCAGCAGTTGCTTGGCGTAATTTTTTCTCTTTATTGTCGAGATATACACCTGCAGCACCACCTAATACAGCACCAATCGCTGCTGCACGGTTATTTTGACGGCTAGTGTTCGCATTACCTTTAGAAACACCGTAACCAGCTGCTGCACCAATTAAAGCACCCAATGCAGTTTTGTCATACTCGACGCCACCAATATTGTTACCAGTTGTTTGACAACCAGAAAGTACCATTGCCCCAACCACTGCAGCTGAAATAGCTAATGCACGCATGGGATGACTCCTTTTATATGTTTTTGTATGTGATGAATAATGATTTGTTAGAAACAATTTAACCATTACTATTTTGTTAATAATAAACAGTTTATTAACAATATGTAATCTTTTGTAGCATCTTTCGTTAATGCTTCATCATATTTTATACATAGTTAAGAAAACGGGCTTTGTGATTTGAGCGACTCGATTTATAGTGTTTTAAAAATTTTAATCACATGCAATCACTTTTTAGGACTGTGCAATGGCAGCAGAGAAGCAGAAACAACCTATTTTAAAAAAAATTTCTAAGGGTTTAACCGTAGGTTCTGTGATCACAGGAAGTACATTTTTTCGTGGCCCACCTATTCTTGCATTAGGTTTGACTAAACTCGTAAAAAAATCATCAAAAATCGATGAAACCAATATCAATATCGCCAATGGTTGGATTGGTACGAATAACTGGCTCATTGAAAAAGTTCTCCCTGAGCTTAAATGGCACATCACGATTGATGAAGATCTAGATCTCAATCTACAAGGTCGTTACATCATGACCTGTAATCACCAAAGCTGGGTAGATACAACTGTTACTCAATATTTTGGTCTTAGACGTATGCCGCTCACACGTTTTTTTACGAAATGGGAACTCATTTTTATTCCTTTTGTTGGGCAAGCATTCAAGATCCTTGGTTTTCCTATGATGAAACGTCATACCAAAGCGCAAATCGAAAAAAATCCTGCGCTGAAATATCGTGATATGGAAGAAGCGCGTAAATCGTGTGAACAACTGCTCAGCCAACCTTTTACCTTATTAAATTATTTAGAAGGTACGCGCTATACGCCCGAAAAACATGCTCAACAAAAATCTCCATATAAAAATTTACTCAAGCCTAAAGCGGGTGGTCTAGCACTTGCCCTAAATATTCTAGGAAGTGAAATTGATGCACTAGTCGATATGACCATTGTCTATCCAGATGGTGTGCCAGGTTATGGAGATTTTTGGTTAGGAGAAGTTTCTCAAATCGCCGTGAATTTAAGAAAAATTGAAATTCCTGCTTGGGTTCATGGCGGCAATTATGAGGATGATGCCGACTATCGCGCTCGTTTCCAAAAATGGGTTGATGAGCTTTGGACAGAAAAAGATCAGTTAATTACACAGTTAAAACAACAGCTTCAAGCTGAATCTGTAAATTAAGCTGTCCTCAGAATCTATTGCATATGACAGATCGCATGACTAATTCTCGTAAAACTTTCCGTCCACAGCGTCATGACACGTTATTTTGGAAGATGTTCCTGATTTATGACATCTTTATGATGCTCATTATTTTAGTCAATTTGTTTTGTCTATGTGCCAATGCATTTTTAATGAGTAATTTTGGCTCATGGGTATTTGACACGGTTCAATTACCTCAAATTCTGGAGTTTTATAAATCCGAGCTTCACCCATGGGTCATCATTACTGAAAGTTGGTTTATCACATTTTTAATTGTTGAACTCGCTGTAAGATGGCTGATTGCAATCGTCAATAAACATCATCAGCGTTGGTTTTTCTTTCCCTTCATTCATTGGTATGAAATATTAGCCATTATCCCTTACCTTCGCTTTTTACGTTTAATTCGCGTCGGAGTGATTGCCTATAGACTGCATGAGCTAGGCTATAAAGTCATTCCTAATAAATGGTTCAGACGTCTTAATTTTTACTATAACGTGATCATGGAAGAGCTCTCTGATCGTGTGGTGATTACTGTCATTGATAGTGTAAAAAAAGAGTTAGACACTAGCTCAACCCATAAAAAAATCATTCATGATCTGGTGAATCACCATCGAGACATGTTTGCCACGACATTAGCGCAAGTCTTACAAGAATCTTTAGCAACCGAATTAAAACTTCAAAAAGATAATATCTCGCAAGGCGTTGGTCACATTGTCATTAAAGCAATTGAAGACACACCAGAGCTAACACAGCTCTTAAAGCTGATTCCATTGGTGGGTGGTCGTATAGAACAGCAAATCCACAACATTGGTCAACGATTAGGTGAAAATATTACCGACGGTTTAGTTGAACCTTTTATTTCTGGAGCCATTGATAAACCGAATGCGCATTATCAACTCATTGCTGAAAAAATTAGCCAACTCAATATCGATAATCATGCATTAGAACAACTCGTTGAATCTGTCGTTTATGAAAGTCTTGAGTCTTTAAGAAAACAGGTGGCAGTAAAACAATGGCAAATAGAGTTATCAAAAAACAATCAAGTCAAGGAATGATCATTTCTCTATTAATTTAATATATCCGCTAGAGAATTCTTGAGAATTGAACTAGCATTTGCACAATTAACAATTTTTACTTCGATTATAAAGCGCGAAGCAAGCAAGGAATGAATATGGCAGATATTCGGATTACCGGTAGAATGGTGAATTTTACCCGAATTACCTTTGACACCAATGATCATAATGTTATCCGCCAACAATTAAGTGCCATGATGAGTGAAACCTCTTATGAAGGTGCGCTTGTCATTCTAGACACAACCGTTGAACAAGAACTCATTGGACTCATTCAATTGGTCATCAGTTTAGGGTTACAGCCAATGGCTGTCGTTGATGGTTTAATGGGTGATGAAGCACGTGCGATCCAATTCCCAGTTCTTGCGGCTGATCGTCCTTTGCAGCGGATCAAAGCAACAAAAGAACAAGTGGTAGAA
The DNA here is from genome assembly GCF_900109815.1 of Acinetobacter sp. DSM 11652. Classification (NCBI taxonomy): domain Bacteria; kingdom Pseudomonadati; phylum Pseudomonadota; class Gammaproteobacteria; order Moraxellales; family Moraxellaceae; genus Acinetobacter; species Acinetobacter sp. DSM 11652. The sequence continues at coordinate 13,849 of NZ_FOBK01000013.1, read as the reverse complement.
GCCCCAGCAAATACACCTGAAGCTGAGAAGGTTCCAACACACATAGCTCCAGCAACCACACATAAAACTTCGTATCACGATGAAGTGCTTAGAACAGGACAATGTCTGGTACAAGATCACGGCGATATTATTTTAACTGCTGGAATTAATAGTGGCTCTGAAATCATCGCTTCAGGAAATATACATATTTATGGCTCTGCTCGTGGTAGAGTCATCGCCGGCGCCGGTGGCAATACAGCAGCACGAATTTTCTGTCATGTTTTAGAAGCTGAATTAGTATCTATCGCAGGAACATATTGTGTTGCAGATGATATTCCACCACATATGCTAAAAAAGTCAGTACATATCTATTTAAATGATGCTCAAGAGCTTGTCTTTGAAGCACTCGAATTTTAATGTATAACTAAACATGAGAACCCCTATAGTATTGGGGATAAACATAACAGGAGTGGATTCGGTGGCGAAAATTGTTGTCGTAACATCAGGTAAAGGTGGCGTAGGTAAAACAACTACCAGTGCCTCTTTTGCAACAGGTTTAGCCCTTCGTGGCCACAAAACTGTTGTAATCGATTTTGACGTAGGTTTACGTAACCTCGACCTTATCATGGGTTGTGAGCGCCGTGTTGTTTATGATTTTGTGAATGTATTAAATAACGAAGCGAGATTACAACAAGCACTTATTCGCGATAAAGAAATCGAAAATCTATATATTTTACCTGCATCACAAACCCGTGATAAAGATGCGTTGACCGATGAAGGTGTTGCACGTGTTATGGACGAACTTTCTCAAGAGTTCGACTACATCATTTGTGACTCTCCTGCAGGTATTGAACGTGGTGCGATTTTAGCAATGTACCATGCTGATGAAGCAATCATTGTAACGAACCCTGAAATTTCATCTGTCCGAGATTCCGATCGTATTATTGGTATGTTGGACAGTAAAACGAAGAAAGTAGAAAATAACGAAGGTCGTATTCGTAAGCATCTTTGTATCACACGCTTCAACCCTGAACGTGCTGACAAGCAAGAAATGTTAACAGTCGATGATATTTCTAAAGATATCCTTCGCGTGCCAACGCTCGGTGTAATTCCTGAATGTAAAAGCGTGTTACAAGCTTCGAATGAAGGTAAGCCTGTTATTCTTTATACTGAAGAAGCAGCTGGACAAGCTTATGACGATCTTGTTGCACGCTTCCTTGGTGAAGAACGTCCATATCGTCACATCTCTGTGAAGCCGAAAGGCTGGTTAGCACGTTTATTTGGAGCATAAAGATGGCAGGATTCTGGAGTAAACTTTTTAGTAGTGATGACAAACCATCAAGTGCACAAACAGCTAAAGATCGCTTAAAAGTTATCGTGGCATCTGAAAATGGTCTAGGTAAGCGTTTAAGCCAAGATAAAATTGATTTAATGAAAAAAGAAATCATGCAAGTTGTGAATCGTTATGTGCGTGGTGTAGATGAACAGCATATACAAATGTCGGTTCGCTCAGAAGCAAATATCGAAATGCTAGAAATGAATATCAATTTGCCTGAAGAACGTTAATCTGATTTTTGATTAGTCAAGCAAATTGAATCAGGGCAAAATATGAGAGTGGCAGAAATAGGCTATTAGCTATATTCCGCCCACTTGAAGCAGAGCTTCAAGTCTTGCGACTAGACAAAGCAGTGCTTTGCTCATCTAGTCTCATATTTTGCCCTTTTTTATTGATTAAAAATACCAAGGAGATTGTGATGGCATTATCACAGCCAGCCACGTTCAATGAAGAATGGTCAGACGAGCGTGTTTTTGCCTATTTAAATCAGTTACCTCCTGAAGGTGTAAACGCTGATTTTCATGTTCTCTATCATGCTTTTAAACATATGCGTGCTAATGACTATGAGCGTTTACTCACTAAATTTATAGCAGATGGTCGTGATCTTAACGCTCAAAATCCTGAAGGCAAACGTATTCATGATGTGATCGCAGAATTCCCACGCCAAAGTGCAGAATTCCTTGCTGTTTTAGCAAAATTTGCCTAAAAAACAGATAAAAAAGCCTGCTTGAGCAGGCTTTTTTGATTTAAATCTATCTTATACCTGTTAAAAAATAGTTTCGTATTAAGGTTACTTTTACGTTTGGGTGAAACTTAGATTATTTCCATTGCCAACCCAATGCAATAGCACCACCAACATCACCTTGTGAACTTGCGGTTCCAGATGCTTTATAGACAAAGCGATTCGTTTCAGAAACCCCACTAAATCCAATGGCAATTCCTTGCTCACCATCCCATGTACCAGCAGCTGCACTGAACATACTTGCACCAGCATAAGTTGGCTGGGGTAATGAAGCGACAGCCAAAGATGCTGCAATAGCTGCTCGAGTGTCACGTCGTTCATCGGCAAAACTCTGTTCTAAAGCATTTACACGTCGACTAGTATACTCATTGGCCTGATTCAATATTTCATTGGTTCGTATATTCGTATATTCCTGTGCATCGCTCAAAACTTGCTGATCTGCTTGACGCATTTGTTTTACATTGACTGCGTCGGTATCCGCTGTACCTGCTGCCACATTAACAATTTGGCGCTGTTGCGTAGAGGAACCCACTGAAACCGTATTGTCCCGATCGGTAGACGAAGCATTTCCTAAAAGAACAGCATTATTTGCGTCAGACGTTATATTATTCCCAAGAGCTACAGTACTATTTCCTGAAATATTGTTGAAATTACCAACTGAATGCGTATTTTCACCCGTAACCGTATTGTGATTTCCTAAAGCTGTTGCATGTTCACCAGCGACTTGTGATTCAGCCCCAATGACAATACTCTCACGACCCGATGCTACTGATGAACTTCCGATTGCAAGAGCATCTTCACCTGTTGCATTTGGTAATATTGCATTTTCACTAGGATTTGTTCCAACAGATATTGCGACAGTTCCACCGCTAGCCAAAGACGTTAGCCACTGTTGTTCGGTGCCATTAAAGCCATTTTGTACAGCAATCTCAAAAGCACTAAATCCTTGATCACCTTTATCGCCCTTGTCACCTTTTAAGCCTTGAAGTCCTTGATCACCTTGATCTCCCTTATCACCTTTCAATCCTTGAGGACCTTGGTCACCTTTATCTCCTTTGAGTGACGTCAGCCAATCTTGCTCTGTTCCTACAAATCCATTATTCACCGCCACTTGGTAAGCACTATCACCTTGTGGTCCTACACCGCCAACAGGTCCACCGCTTGTACCTGGTATACCTTGATCCCCTTTGTCACCTTTCAATCCTTGTGGACCTTGATCACCTTTATCTCCCTTATCGCCTTTTTCACCTTTTAATGATGTAAGCCAATCTGTTTCAGAGCCCTCAAATCCATTACTCACAGCAACCTCGTACGCACTTGGTCCAGCTGGTCCAGTGGTACCTGTACCTGTTTCACCACCAACACCATTATTTTCGAGTGCAGAGACACGGTCTTTTAACGCTGTAAATTCAATATCAATCCCTCTAATTGTTTGATTTACGTTTTGGTATGTAGAGCCTTGCATTTGAAATGAAAGGGGCATCACACTCCCCTGAAACATAGTCACTTCACTACCTACTATTCTTTGTAAAGCTTGTGTCAATTGATCAACATTAATAGCATCATGAGTATCTAAACCTTTCGCTAAGTTCATGATTCGGCGTTTTAATTGATCACTACCGACTGAAATAACATTCTCTCGATCTGCAACCGATGCACTACCTAAAGCAACAGAGTTGCTCGCATAAACCTGACTCAGCTCACCTATCGCGACTGACTCTATTACTGGTCGATCATCATTTGGTCTTGATCGAATAATAATTGAACCACCGACAGCCACATTTTTGCTACCATCCACATTACTGTCGGAGGCAATTACATAAGAATTCGTCGCATCAACCTCATTAAATCTACCAAAAATCATCGAGCCATTACTTGCGACATCATGAGTATTATTCATACCAATAACAATAGAGTGCAAAGACTTATTAATATTTGAAACACCAAGCGTGATGCCACCTTCAGCAGTATTTGAACTACCGATCGCAATATTCCCTTCCCCCTTAACCACTTGATTATTACCAATGGCAATATTACCTGTATGATGCGTTGTGTTTTGATTTCCAATGACCACATTATTTTGCGTTGTCGTTACAGCGTTTGGTGTCACCGTATTATTCAAACCAAAAACAGTATGATTCATCCCAATATTGACGTTATTGTTTTGTCCCATAACCACACTGTTCGGTGCAACCACTGAGTTATTTTCACCACAGATGAAAGATGTAGTGTCTGAATTCGTCGCTGTGCCTGTTGAACCCTCACATTCATCAGCTTGCACCTGACTCGTCATTGCGGTTAATGCCCCAATTAAAATCAGATAACCTGTCGTCATTCCAATATTTTTTAAAGATTGTGCAAAACGTGTACGTCCAAGTTCCCCTGTTACGACTAATTTTCCATTACGATTACGGATAACTCGGTATATATGGTTCATGTAATTCCCCTTAGTTTTTGACATGGTCGTGTCACTTGCAGGTTTTCCATAGTTTGCAAGAAAGACCTTTTATAATGAGGAAAATCAAACCATAAAGCTGATAATCTAGAAGCCCCCCTTTAAGGGGGGATGAAAAAAATATTTTTGTGAAAAAATGATTAATATTTACTTTTTTATCTCAATTTTTTTAAAAAAATCTATAATTTGAATTTGTTATAATCAAAACAGTTCAATCGAAGATGAATTCAATAAGTTTTCGTAAAAGTGATCGAACAAGGCTCGGCACCCTCCATCGCCTGAGAAATCTTTGCTGTACTCAACTTCCGCTCCTTACCATTGCGCCCAGTATTTTTGACTATTTGAATTTTTTGATTCCACATGATGCCTACGGTATGGCACTGACCTATCCAAATGGTGAACCTTATATACTGTATTACAAAAATCTTAACCCTCAGTCGATGAGGTATGTCCAAGAAAATACTGAATTATTCTTAAACTTAAAAACCGAAAGCCATATCCGCTGGCTCAACTGCCCTAAGTTACCCAAAGTCGGAAATCTTTTACGCCCAGATGATCCGTATTTTCATAGCTTAACCTACCAGATGATTGTGCGCCAAAGCGGTCTTCACCATACACTAGATCTAAGATTAGAACGCAATCATATTCCTGCAGGAGGTATTACCCTCTATAGGCGTATGTCACACCCCTTCCAATTACAAGATCATCATTTATTAGAACAAGCTGGTGTCTATATCGAATATGCGCTTAACAATCAAATGGAGGATGGCGACGATGTAATTGAATCAGATCAAGCGTTGTTAATCGTGAATTCTCAAAATGATTTAGTCATGATGACTGATGCTGCAAAGGATTTACTGAATCTCTTCCCGATACATTATGAATTTTGGGAACCATATAAAGCGTTGCCAAAATCATGCTATCAAGTCATCAATGAGCTTAAATATGGGCAACAAATCCCCAAGCTTAGTTTGACCATTCCTAATGGAATATTAACCCTTCGTGCTGAATGGTTAAGTAGTCAAAATACAACCGATACAAATATCGCCTTATACTTAAAGCGCTCATTACCACGCTCCCTCATTATTTTAAAAAAACTAGAAGCACTTGATCTATCCCCCCGAGAATGCCAAGTGGCTTTTTCGTTAATTACAGGCATGAATAAAAGTGAAATTTTACAAAAATTATCCATTAGCCCTGCGGTATTTAAAGATTGTGTCAAGTCAGTTTATCAAAGCTTGAATGTTCACTCTGTGAGTGAACTGATCACATTTGCCAGCCAATGGACTACCCCAAAAAACAACACTTTTTTGAGTTAAATAAAAAAAAGCAACCTATGGTTGCTTTTTCTGAGTCAGTCTTCGTTAAACTAAAATTTCACGTTTACCATTTGCGCCCATTGCACTCACGATACCGTTTTCTTCCATTTGGTCAATAATACGTGCGGCACGATTATAACCCAGACTAAACTTACGCTGTAAAGATGAAGTGGATGCTTTGCGGGTTTCTAAAACAAAAGCAACACATTGATCATAAAGTGCGTCACGGTCAGAAGCACCATCACCATCCTCAAAGCCACGTGATGCTGGCTCTTCATCAAATGGGGTGAGAATTTCATCCACATAGTTTGGTGCACCACGCTCACGCCATGCATCACAAATACGGTTCACTTCGTCATCGGCAATAAATGCACCATGCACACGCTCAGGCTCAATTTTACCTGGTCCTAAGAACAGCATATCACCATGTCCAAGCAAATCTTCTGCACCACCCGCATCCAAAATCGTACGCGAGTCAATTTTAGAGTTTACACGTAGCGCAACACGCGTCGGTATATTCGCCTTAATTAAGCCCGTGATTACATCGACGGATGGACGCTGTGTCGCAAGTAATAAATGAATGCCAGCAGCACGTGATTTTTGAGCTAAACGAGTGATCATTTCTTCCGCTTTCTTACCCACCTGCATGATCATATCTGCGAATTCATCTGCAACAATCACAATCGAAGGCAATGGTGTAAGTCTAGGTGCACGTTCTCCAGCAACTGACTCACTGGCTTTCCAAGTTGGATCAAATAGATCTTCACCATTGGCAATTGCTTCTTCAACTTTACGGTTATAGTCACTCAATTTACGTATTTTTAAGAACGACATCAGCTTATAACGACGCTCCATCTCATTCACACACCAATTTAAAGCACTGACTGCATCTTTCATGTCAGTCACAACAGGCGTGAGTAAATGCGGAATATCGTTATAGTTCGCCAATTCAAGTTGTTTAGGATCAATCAAAATAAGGCGCAATTGATCTGGCGTATATTTTAAAAGCATCGATAGAATCATCGAGTTTACAGCAACAGATTTACCTGAACCTGTGGTACCCGCAACCAACATATGTGGTGCCTTGCCCAACTCAGTAATGACTGGGTTACCAGAAATGTCTTTACCCATGGCCATGGATAAGATTCCATCTGGATCCTTAAATTTTGGAATTTGTACCAATTCAATCAGGCGCACCATCTCACGTATGCTATTCGGAACTTCAATTCCAATGTAAGGTTTTCCAGGGATCACCTCAACAACACGTACTGATGCCATCGACATTGATCGTGCTAAGTCACGAGAAATATTAGTTACTTTCGAGGCTTTCACACCAGGCGCAAGATCCAGTTCAAATCTGGTCACGACTGGACCCGGTTGAGCTTCAATCACTTTCGCTTTGACATTAAATTCTTGTAATTTAATTTCTAACAGTTCTGATAATCTTGATAATTGTTCTGCAGTGAAGTTTACTTTTTTGTTTGGGTCTACTTCATCAAGTAAATCCAAACCAGGAAGTGGTGATAAATCTTTACGGCGCTCCGCAACTTGCATTGCACGAGACATTGGACGACCAGCAGCATCTGTTAATGGCGCATCGAAATCAAACTCATCCTCTTCAACTTCAGGCTTACCTACCGTTTCTTGCCAAGCTTCTCTAAAAGCATCTTTATCTGAAGATATACGTTGTTTTTCCTCATCACTCACTTTAGTAACAGGAATTGATGATCCCTCTTGCTCAACAATGTTTTGTGGTGATGGGGCAATAGTGTCTTGCTCTGATTCATATTCCGCGACTTTATCTGACTTAGGTGAAGTCATAAATTTAATATTTGGCGTCACCAAATTTGGACGCTTGACCTCTGGATTAGACAAAGCTTCTGCTTCATCCGCAAGTGATGCAAGACCATCAAGCTCAGAAGCTAACAGATCTGCTTTAGTGATCGCTTCCGCAGCTGCGCTCGATTGACTTGCGTATACAGCACTTGCACCAATAGCAGAGGTATTTTGGATTAGTGATGCTGTATTTTGATCATCAGCAGATTGACCTGAAGGATTTATTTGATGATGAAAAGGAGTATGAACATCTTTGGCATGCTGTCCTTGTGGAACAACTTCAAGCAATTCATCAAAGATTTGATCATCATTCCAGTCCAAAGCAGTATCTTGAACAGTTGAGCGCTGCTCTACTCGAACGTTTTTACTTAAATCATTAATTTCTGAAGTACGTTGATCAAGCTGATCCTCCTCTGCTGCGCGCAAAAGCTCATCAATTTCTCTTTTATGATCTTCATCGCTATGCAAGGCTTTCCAAACTTCACCCGTTGGAACAATACGTTGACTCTCACGCTCTAACTCATGCGCTTTCGCGATGGTACGCTCGAGCTCTGCCTCATCATCTTCATCAAAACGATGATTTTGTTGAGACTCTTGGAAACGCATATCTTCAAATAGTCTTTCAGCAGTACGTTCATGACGCACTTGTAATTGATCTTTCTCTTCTAAATGATCGACATCATTGAGCTCAGCTTGATGAGGGACTGGAGCTGAATCTTTTACAGGAGGTTCAATTTCTTTTTTCGCTTTTGGCTGAGTCGTCAAATCATAAGCTGATTCAGTCTCAGGTACATTTTTATAGAATAAATCTTGCAAATAAGCGGGTGTCGCCTTCAAAGTAGACCATGTCTTGTTCCACTGAATACCAAAAGCCAGTGTGATTAGAACGATGCTAAGTACGATCAGAAAAAAAACGGCGCCATAAATCGTCAAAAGCTGTTTTAAACTCTCACCCAATTCGTAACCAATGATTCCACCTGAAGCGTTAGCAAGCGTATCTGCAGGCACTGACCAAAGTAAATAAAACAAACTCGCGACGGTAAGTAGAATGAAAAATTGAGCAGCAAAACGAAATGGACGACTCAAAAAACTTCTTGGCCACCACACTTGAATCGCTTCAATGAATAAATAAATTGGGATCAGTAAACTTGCCCAGCCCAGAAATCCAAATAAGAGATCTGCAATCCAAGCACCTGCGACACCACTTGCATTTGAAACTTGTTGAGTATCACTCGAAATATGCATCCAACCCGGATCAAATGGCGTATAAGTCACTGTTGCTAAAAACAGATAAATACCAAATGATATTAAGAAGAATGTTAAAACTAAGCGCTGTGCATATACACTCGACACCGCAGTCATATACTGTCCTGTAAACGATTATTCATTAATGTTCTAATGTTGAAATGGAACAATTTCTTCATTATAGAAAACTTACTATTATGCACCTGTTCATTAAAAAAAGGTGCAGCTTTCTAAGGTTTCCTTGTTAACACTTTTAACTATATAGCTCAATTCGATTTAGTTGATCAATATAATCCACATTCATTCCACACAACTGTGGTGAAGTTTCACGTATAATTTTCAGTAAATCGATATATCAAATTAAAAGGATGCTTATACATGAGCGCTCGTCACTCAAGATTGATTATTTTAGGTTCTGGTCCTGCAGGTTATAGCGCAGCTGTATATGCTGCACGAGCAAATTTAAAACCAACTTTGATCGCTGGTATGCAATTGGGTGGTCAGCTCACCACAACTACAGAAGTTGATAACTGGCCAGGTGATCCTGAAGGCTTAACAGGTCCTGCTTTAATGGAGCGTATGCAAGCTCACGCAGAACGTTTTGGTACTGAATTGGTTTACGATCACATTAACGAAGTTGACTTAAATGTACGTCCATTCGTTTTAAAAGGTGATATGGAGGAATACACGTGTGATGCTTTGATCATTGCAACAGGCGCTACGGCTCAATACTTAGGATTAGAATCCGAAGCTGCTTATATGGGTCAAGGTGTGAGTGCGTGTGCAACTTGTGATGGTTTCTTCTATAAAAATCAAAAAGTCATGGTTGTCGGTGGTGGTAACACTGCGGTTGAAGAAGCGCTTTATTTATCAAACATTGCTTCACATGTAACACTTGTACATCGTCGCGATAAATTACGTTCTGAAAAAATCCTTCAAGATCATCTTTTTGCAAAAGAGAAAGAAGGCAAAATCAGCATCATCTGGAACCATGAAGTTGAAGAAGTACTTGGTAACCCTCAAGATGGCGTTACTAGTGTTCGCTTGAAATCTACAACTGATACTACAACACAAAACGTTGAAGTGACTGGATTGTTCGTCGCTATAGGTCACAAACCTAATACTGCAATGTTTGAAGGTCAGCTTGAACTACGTGATGGTTATATCCAAGTTCAAAGTGGTACACGTGGTAATGCAACTGCGACTTCTGTTGAAGGCGTATTTGCTGCAGGTGATGTTGCAGACAATATCTACCGCCAAGCAATTACATCAGCAGGTTCAGGTTGTATGGCTGCTTTAGACGCTGAGAAATATTTAGACAACTAATATTTATTTAAAAACCCAAAAAACCACCTTCGGGTGGTTTTTTTATTCTTTCAACTTGGCATAATCATTTTAAACATTTTTATCTTCGGTTTTTCATTATTATTTTTAGAACTTAATCCCTATGCTCCCTCCTTCTGAATTTATTTTCCCTAATCCAATTGAATCCGATCCCGAAGGTCAAGGACTAATCTGTATAGGTGCTGACCTCTCCCCTTCTACATTATTTGAAGCTTATACACATGGTTTATTTCCTTGGTTTTCCGAAGGTGAGCCGATCTGCTGGTGGAGTCCAGAACCTCGCTGCATTATCTACCCTTCGTCATACCATCCAAGTAAATCACTCATTCGTAACATGAAAAAACATGATTATACGATTACCATTAACCGTGATTTTGAACATGTGATACGTTCTTGCTCATTACCACGAAGTTATGCCAATGAAACATGGATTAATGAAGATATCATTCAGGGTTACTGTTCATTATTTGAGTCAGGCTATGCATATAGTGTCGAAGTACGCAGAGAAAATTCGATTGTCGGCGGGCTATATGGTGTCTCTATAGGTCAGGGTATTTTTGGTGAATCCATGTTTAGTCGAGAGACTGATGTTTCAAAAATGGCTTTTTATACCCTCATGTTGATCAGCCTTGAAAACCAGGCACCCTGGGTTGACTGTCAATTGGTGAATGATCATCTCATGAGCTTAGGTGCTTGCACAATTTCTCGCCAAGACTACCTTAATTCGTTACAAGATGTGATAAAACAGTCTCAGATTGATTGGCAAAAGTATAAAGACGGTGTATTTTCAAGTAAAACAATAGCATTTGATCAACGACTCATGGATTGAGAAATAGGAGGGACAATATGAATTCTTATCAACCCCAGTCCCTATTAAATGAATTGCAGTATTACATTACACCACCGCATGACTGCAGTTATCTTCCCGAGAAATCAGCACGGATGGTCTTTTTAGATCCTGCTCATAAAATCGACGTTGTAACTTTATCAGAATTGTCTCGTGTAGGATTTCGAAGAAGCGGAGATTTTGTCTATCGACCTGAATGTCATTTGTGTCGACAATGCCTCTCATGTCGTGTACCTGTTGATGTTTTTAAAATGAACAGTCAACAAAAGAAAGCCTGGAAACGTAATCAAGACTTAGAAGTTAGAATAACCCAAACTCAAGATGCTACTGATTTACACTATCAACTCTATGAACGTTATATCAATGAGCGTCATTCAGATGGGGATATGTTCCCCCCTAGCTATGATCAATTCGAGAAGTTTTTGATTCACAGTTGTAGCAATAGTTTCTTTATAGAACTTTGGAAAGATAATCGACTCATTAGTGTCTCAACCTGCGATGTATTAGATGATGGAGTATCCGCCGTCTATACATTTTTTGATCCAGATGAATCCAAACGCTCTTTAGGCGTTTTTGCAGTCCTTAAGCAAATTGAATATGTAAAGCAGCACAATCAAGATTTTGTATATTTAGGATATTGGGTACCCCATTCATTCAAGATGAACTATAAGTCCCAATATGCACCTTTTGAATTATTACTGGATGGTCAATGGCGACGTGTGAATAAAATGCTCAGCAACGAAGAAATCGATCAATTAGGTCATATGCTGATGACGACACTTCCCTCTGAATGGAATAACTTTATTGTAAAGTAAGGTATTGAATTTTGTCACTTGAATAAATCTGCAAAATTATCACTGCATGCCTTTACCATAATGATGGCATGCTCTTTTCCACCATCTAATGTTGGATAATAGTTTTTACGCATATCAATTTGATGAAATCCGGATTTCTCATATAGTGCAATCGCAGCCTTATTACTTTCTCGGACCTCTAAAAAGATTTGTACAGGATCATTATTGAGTTGAGCCATTGAAGCTTCAAGCAATTGATATCCCATCCCTTTTCCACGCATTTTCGGATGAACTGCCATCAACAGCAAATTCGCTTCATCCAATACAGGCTGTAAAATACAAAAACCAACAACACGATTCTGGTATTCAATCACTGTAGATTGATATGAATCAACCGCTTCTGAAAATTGTTTTTTTGTCCAAGGATGCGTCTGCCCCAAACTTTCAATTTCATATACCACCTCAACATCTGATGTCAGCATCGGTCGAATCATAATCATTACATTGCATTTTTTAAGTCAGTACATTATAGAAAGTTCGAAAATAAATGAAATAAAAAAAGGCAGCTTACGCTGCCCGAATGCACAAAAGTAAATACTTAAAAACCAAGTTTTGCTTTCCATGTTGCCAATAAACCCACGGTATCCAAATCATTCGGATGGAAGCCCGGTTTAAAATAAGCCAACATTTCCTTACCCATACCAGAAATAATGCCCTTAGATGGACTATATCCATAGGTATAAATATCTTTCAAAGATGCAATATTTAACTGTTTATCGTCTTTCAATAAACGCGCTACAAAATAAGTCTGCACCATGAATAGCACAACCATTGCTGCCACTAAAGAAGATGTTCGAGCAAGATAAGATTTGATTCCTTTACCGAACACACCTTCAAATACATCATATGCGACAGCCTTATGCTCATTTTCTTCAATGGCATGCCAAGCCCACATCGTCGCCATTGTTTCATCAGTCATTAATGCTTGAATATGTTCGTTACGCAATAATTCTGAGGCAATGGTTGCTGTAAAATGTTCTAGCGCAGTCGTTCCCATCAGATCGATCATTTCTTGTGAAATACCAAATGGTTTCATAACGGTGCTAGCTGACTTACGAAAAGTTTGAATGACCGTATCTGTGGCTTTTTCAAGTGCAGCAACATCATGACCAAATTTTTGTGCTGATGCATTAAAGCCAGCATGCTCATGTGTATGCATTGCTTCCTGACCAATAAATGCTGAAATCTCTTTTTGGAGATCTTCATTATCTTTAATGGCTGGATGTTGGCGAACTGCACGGACTGAATCGATAAAGAATTTTTCACCTGCAGGAAATAATGCAGATAACGCTGTCATGAAATGAGTTAATCCTGCTGAACCATTCATCCAATATTCTGGTACGTGATCAAAATCAAATTGCATACGACGTACTGGAAATGATGCACCGGCACGATTTGTAATATTTACTTTAGCATTCATTGCTGGACTCCTATTCGGGATCTATCCAAATCTAGTTTTATGATTCTTTTCATTACTTCATCTTAGTGATTTATTATTTTTATGATAAATGCCTTATAGGTCACATCATTATCAGTTAAGGACAGCTTACAACTCTTATTGTCTAACAATTTTATAGATTCCATAAAAAAAACGCCCCAAAGGGGCGTTTCTTTCACACAATCAATACTTATGCAGTTACTTTAGCAACAACACCAGCACCAACTGTACGACCACCTTCACGGATCGCAAAACGTAGACCTGGGTCCATTGCGATTGGGTGGATTAATTCTACTGACATTTCTACGTTGTCACCAGGCATAACCATTTCAACGCCTTCTTTTAATTGAATCGCGCCAGTTACGTCAGTTGTACGGAAGTAGAACTGTGGACGGTAACCGTTAAGGAATGGAGTGTGACGACCACCTTCTTCTTTAGAAAGCACGTATACTTC
>NZ_FOBK01000006.1:93268-177695 GCF_900109815.1 Acinetobacter sp. DSM 11652 | reverse complement strand
GTTTGTTGGCTTAAGCTCATCGATGGTTAATTCAGGTGCTACTGTGTCAACCTCGAAGCTCTCTGGCTGAGATTCACCTGTGTTACCTGCTTTATCTGTTGCTTTTGCAACTACCTCATATTCGCCATCTGCCAATTCAACTGATGGTGTGTATGTCCATGTGTCACCTGTAACTGTTGCTGGACCTTCTGCAACAACTTTACCGTCTTTGTCTTTAACAACGACATTTACTGTTGTTCCTGGTTCAGTTGTACCTGTGATTTCTGGTGTTGTATCGTTTGTATCCGCAATTGGATCAATCGTTACATCGGTATCAGATGGTGCAGTTGTATCAACTTTAAATGAGCCATTAGATGTCGCTTCACCAACGTTACCAGCTTTATCTTTCGCTTCAGCTTTAACTGTATATTCACCTTCTGGTAATTCTTCAGTCGGTGTGAACGTCCAGTTACCTTCTGGATCTACAGTCGCATCACCTGTTGCTACAGGGTTGCCATCTTTGTCTAAGATTTCAACTTTTACTGTTGCGCCTGGTTCAGTCTTACCATTAATTTCAGGAGTTGTATCACTAGTATCTTCTAGAGGATCGATTGTAATTTCTGGATCGATCGTATCAACTTCAACCGCAGTTTTAGCAGGTTGACTTACATTTCCTACCGCATCACGAGCTGAAGCCTCGACACTATATGTACCATCTGGTAACGCTTTAGATGGCTTATATGTCCAGCTACCATCAGCTGCAACATTCACAACTGCAGATTGAACAACCTTGCCAGCCGCGTCCTTGATTTCAACACGTACTTGTGTTGCACCATCTTCAGTTTTACCTTTAAAGGTAGGCGCATCAATGTTCGTAAGTGGTAACTCTTCAATCGTTACTTTAGGTGGAGTAATATCCACAGTAAAGCTTGAAGTAGCGACTTTACTATTACCAGCCGCGTCATATGCTGTTGCTTCTAGTTTATAGTCACCTTCAGCTAATGTTACAGGTGATTTAAACTGCCATTTACCGTTGGTCACTGTAGCAGGACCTTCTGCGATAATCTTACCTGAACTATCGCGAATCACTACTTTTACGCTCTCACTATCTTTAGTGGTTCCCGTAAATGTAGGAGTTTGATTTTTAGTTGTAGTCACTGGATTATTCTCCGATTCCGAAAGAGTATTTGCGATTGTAGCAATTGCAAAAGTTGATTGATTCGTTGCTGTATCCCAACCCTCAGGTTCAGGATCAGTAGGGATTGGATCGATGTCTATGTCTGGAGGAGTTAAGTCAACATTGAATTCTTGTTTTTCTTCTTCACCTTTATTTCCTGATTTATCAATAGGCGTTACGATAACTTCGAATTTACCTTCATCCAGGTTTTTCTCAGGTGTATATTCCCATTTACCATCTTTATCAACAGGAACAGTATCTTTATCAACCACGTTCCCATCTTTATCTTTAATTTCTATTTCGACATTAGATTCTGGCTCACCTTCACCTGATAATTTAGGTGTTTCTGAGTTTGTTTCACCCTTATTTCCAATTTCATCAATAGTGATGTCTGATGGTGGGACAGTATCAAGCGTGATTGTCTTAATCGGTGATTTATCACTTTCTTGACCACTTACAGTTTGTGTGACAGAAAGCTCATAGATACCATCTTTTAAATCTTGATCAGGTGTAAAACTCCAATCACCATTAGACAATGCAACCGTCTCACCAATTAGTTCATCGCCATTATAGATTTTGATGATTGCACCAGGTTGAGCTCCAGAACCTTTGATTTCTGGGCGAGCATCATTTGTTACACCGCCATCAGCAACTTCACCGATATGCTCTGGCACATCATCAATGACGATTGGTGCATTTAATAATGCATTTGGCTTTGGCTGAGGGTTAGGCGTAGGATTAGAGTCAGAACCATTATCTGCGACTGCTGCAATTGCACCAGCTGCACCAGCACCAATTAACCAAGGGAGAATACCACCGATAAAATCATCGGAATAAAGAAGAGGTTCGACTTCTTCGATTGGGTAATACAGAATTGTTTCTGCAATTGAGCCATCTTCATTGGTAAATTTAACCCAATAAAGTTGACCACTTTCATCTTGGAATACGAGGCTGTTATCAGCAAATGAAGGATTGAAATAGTTTTCAATCACAATCACTTCACCATTACGCAAATTGATTAGAGCATTATTATTATCACGAGTGATTGAAGCTACATCATCTTTAGATACTTGAACGACAACTACAGAGTTTTCGTTAAGCCCCACTTGACTAGAGTTGACATTCTCTAATACCTGATGACTCTCTTTAGATATTACGGAGATATTAGCCATGGTAAATTCTCACTTATAAATTTTATTTTTATCGATCTTTCTACATCTAAGATACAAAAAAGATAGACACTATTATCTATAAGTGAGATTTATATCACATTTTTAAGATTTAATGCGAATAGATTTTGCGTCTTTTATCAGCTTTTTGTAACCGCTCATCCACACTCAAAATATATCTTTTATTTACAGATACTTATGACATAAGAATTAATATTTTTACTTATTTTTAGGATATTTCAGGTCACCAAATTTCAAAGGCTTACTTATCATAATTTCTGCTATATTTAGTTTAACTACATACGGTAACTTGTTCATCTAACATTTTAATGTTAGTAAACTAGTATACTTTTCATTTTATATTGAAAATTAATACTTACTTTTTAGTAAGTTAAGAAATAAATTTTGCTTTAAATATTATGTAATTTTCACATTTTAATTTTATATTTCATCGATAAAATTCTGCGTAACTGAATAAAATATTTAAACAATATCACTGTTATCTTCTGCATTGATCATGCTTAATTCATAAAAAAAAGAGCAAGCACTATCATGCTTGCTTCAATTAAATATAATTTTTTTAGAAATTTTCTGGATTTTCTAACTTCTTCACCTCTTCAGCTTTAGCGGGATGATGGACGATTGCCACACCATCATCAGAAGTCCGATCTAATATCACTTCAGGATTATAAATCGTAATAATCTCATTACCTTTACTATCTTCACCAACAATATATTTAAATCCTTTACGATTAAGCTTATTACATAATCGCTGATATATTCCCTTTAAGCCCTCTTTTTCCTCATTAGGGTTGTAATAGAAAGCATTCATGACTGCTGGCAAACCTAAACCACATACTACGCCCGATAATAAAACAACAATAAAAGTATAACCAATCAAGATACTACTGTATTGCCTTAACTCTGGGACATTAGCAACCGCGAGAATTAGAGCCAATGAAATTCCTCCTCTTACTCCCCCCCATGATAAAATTGCTAGGCTACCGTTATAGCTTTTCTTGCGAAACGATGGGAAGAATGCAAAAGCAAGAAAGTTCGCAGCAAAACGAGAAATATGCAATATTACAAATGCGATAATACCGCCAAGTATCATGCTGGCATTAAGATCAAGAATAAACAGCTCTAAACCAATTAAAGTAAATAAAAAAGAATTAATGATGCCTTCGACTGTATGCCAAAAGTGATTTACTTCTTGGATTTCACGATTTTGTAAAATTTCTTTCCATTTATTACCAACAATAAGTCCACCAATCACACATGCGATTGGTGCTGATGCATGAGCAAATAAAGCAACCAAATATGAACCACAAGCCAGTAAAGCTGTCGTTAGGATTAATGATTCCATTTCATGCTTCCCGCGAAGCAATCGTAAAATCCCCCAACCAAATACCAAACCAATAATTACAGCTACCACAATTTCATAAAGGAGTGTTTGTAGTGTCAGTAACAGACTAAAATGCTCGCCTTCAAGTACATTCAACAACGTCATAAATACAGCAATACACATTGCATCATTGAAAAGTGATTCACCCTCCAATTTCACCATTAGATGATGTGGTGCTCGTACAGAACTGAGTACCCCTTTGATTCCGATTGGATCTGTAGCACCCAAAGCAGAACCGAGTAATAAAAGTACGAGTATGGGTACAGGGTTACCAATCAAATATTGAAATCCAAATAACAATCCACCAAACAGTGCTGCACACAAAACCAAAGCAATTGTGGCAAGAATACTAATTGGCTTCCAATACACTTTTAAATCAGACACTTTAAATTTCAGTGCCGACGATGTAAGAATGAAGCAAATGACACCATTAACTAAAAAATCATAAAAATCAACATGACGAACAGCTTCTTCGATATTCGCCAAGTTAATAGTGATAAAACGATTATCCCCCAATAAATTGGCAGCCCATTGCAGAATAAAGACAAAAATTGCTGAAACAATTGGCACCCCTATCGCTTGGGGAAAACCTAGAATTCGTTTATTGAATATGGTTGTGGCAATTGAGAGGGCAAAAACCACTGTAAATACTTGGAGAAAAAAAAAGTTGCCCATTTTGCACTCTATGATATGTTTTATTTAAATGAGATCATTTAAATTTTAAATGAAAAAACTATAGCCATTTATTTATTTTATATAAAGAATGTTTACTCGCAATCCCTTTTTTTTAAAGATGTGTAGCCTTCCTAATAAATTATTCCATTAGCAGGCTACATGTATTAACTTTGCAAAAAAATCAATCGATTCTGCTTGGTAGATTTAGATTGAGGTATTGAATGTATCACATTGGTTCACATCACCTGTTTTCATGCCACGATCGAACCAATACATTCTTTGTTGGCTTGTGCCGTGGGTAAAGCTATCAGGAACCACATGTCCTCTAGCCTTTTTCTGAAGATAATCATCACCAATCTTATGCGCCGCATCCATTGCCTCTTCAACATCACCTTGCTCCAAGAATTGAGTTCGTTGATGTGTATCTTTTGCCCACACACCAGCTAGACAATCAGCTTGCAATTCCAAACGGACTGATAATTGGTTCCCTTGAGCTTCAGTAGCTCGTTGTCTAGCTTGTTGGACTTGAGTTGAAATACCTAAAAGATTTTGAATATGATGTCCGACTTCATGCGCAATCACATAAGCTTGTGCAAAGTCACCAGCAGCATTTTGTGTAGATAATTCTGATTGATTTCGTTCACCCGATATACCCATTTGCTGACGCATATCTTTAAAAAAATCAGTATCAATATAGATTTTTTGGTCTGCAGGACAATAAAATGGCCCCATCGCTGACTGGGCTGTACCACAGCCTGAATTGACTACACCACTAAACATCACTAGTTTCGGTGCTTGGTATTGCATTCCCTGTTTTTGAAAAACGGTGGTCCATGTATCTTCAGTATCAGCGAGTACCGTACCAACAAATGCCGCTGTTTCTTGTTGCTCGGGTGTTGGGTTTTCAATCCCTATCGCTTGTTGCTGATTGTTAGAAGTCACTTGTTTAGTTGCCTGATAGGCTTGTTGTGGATCAACCCCAAAAAATTTCCAAGCAACAAATGCAACAACTAAACCGAGAATACTAATTCCACCAGCTTTAGCCCCACCGCCTCCACGGCGATCTTCTAAATTACTACTTACTCTCCGGCCTTTCCAACGCATAATCTCAGCCCTTTTTAATCATATAACTTCATATAATACGTTATTTCATCAAACTCTAAACTTTTCTAGCGTTCCATAGTTTTTGTATTCCTGAAACAACGACCAAAACAATAAGTCCTGCAATAAAACCTATGACAAAGTTTAAGAGCGTCGGGGTTAAAGCACCGATGATACTGCCTACATTTGGAATATGTTCAATATAATCGACTGAATCTTCAGTAAAATGATGAAATAATGGGATGGTATGATTAATAATACCACCACCAACTAAGAACATCGCGATTGTTCCGACAATGGTTAGTGTCTTCATAAGTTTAGGCGCAAAAGCAAGTAAGCCCTGACCAATTCTCTGTTTCAATGTAGACGTTTGTTTGACGAGATAAAATCCCAAATCATCAATTTTAACAATCATAGCAACTAAACCATAAACACCAATCGTCATTAAAATTGCGATGACTGACAAGACTGCAACCTTAATTCCAAAAGTAGCTGCTGCAACTGTACCCAATGAAATCACGATAATTTCAGCAGATAAAATAAAGTCTGTTCGTATCGCGCCTTTGATTTTATCTTTCTCAAAAGTTGCTAGATCTACATTTAAGTTTTCGAGTTCTTTTTCGGCCTGTTCAGATGTTTTAGCTTTTTTATGGTGTAATGAGTGAATTACTTTTTCTACACCTTCATAACATAAAAATAATCCACCTAACATCAATAATGGATTTATAAGCCAAGGTGCAATCACACTAATTAATAATGCTAATGGAACCAAAATTAATTTATTAACAAATGAGCCTTTTGCAACAGACCAAACGACAGGCAATTCACGGTCGGCTTTCACACCACTAACTTGTTGAGCATTGAGTGCTAAGTCATCACCCAATACACCGGCCGTTTTTTTTGCAGCCATTTTACTCATCAGCGCAACATCATCAAGAATGGTGGCTATATCATCTAATAGCACCAATAAACTATTTGCCATTATTGTTATCCTTCTTTGTTTTTTGGAATTTTATTCTTCTATTTCAAATTATTCTGTATCAACATTATTAATACTATCTCAAATAAGGTGTTTTTAATTCGATTCTTTCGATGCTTTATGCTGACATAAAAAAAAATAATGCCGTACAATATTGCGAAATTTTAAAAATTCAGCCCTAGTGTTGATGACTTTGGTATAGAAAATGAGTAATCAAGATAATCGCCCTGTTATTTTGACAGGTGACCGTCCAACTGGACAACTTCATTTAGGCCACTTTGTCGGTTCTTTACGTTCACGAGTAGGTTTGCAAGATTCCCATCACCAACATCTATTATTGGCTGATGCACAAGCTTTTACAGACAATGCTGATAACTTCGAAAAAGTTAGACGTAATATTATTGAAGTTGCAACTGACTATCTCGCTGTTGGGATCGACCCGACAAAAACAACAATTTGCGTTCAATCAAGCTTGCCAGCTTTGAATGAGCTGACCATGCTTTATTTAAACTTTGTCACAGTTTCAAGACTAGAACGAAATCCTACGATTAAGTCTGAAATACAAATGCGTGGGTTCGAGCGTGACATCCCAGCTGGATTCTTATGCTATCCAGTTGCTCAAGCAGCTGATATCACTGCTTTTAAAGCATCGATTGTGCCCGTGGGTGAAGACCAAATTCCAATGATTGAACAAACAAATGAAATTGTTCGTCGTTTAAATCGTCAGATTGGTCAAGAGCTTTTGCCTGAATGTAAGGCACTGCTATCGAATGTTGGTCGATTACCAGGATTTGATGGTAAAGCTAAAATGTCTAAATCATTGGGCAATACAATTGTTTTAGATGCTTCTGATAAAGACATTAAAAAAGCGGTAAATGCTATGTATACAGATCCTAATCATCTTCGTATTGAAGATCCAGGTCAGGTGGAAGGTAATGTTGTATTTACTTATTTAGATGCTTTCGATCCAAATCCAGAAGAAGTAGCAGAGCTTAAAGATCACTATCGTCGTGGTGGTTTAGGTGATGGCACAGTCAAAAAACGCCTTGAAGGTGTTCTAAAAGAGTTGATCACGCCTATTCGTGAACGTCGTATGGAGCTTGCTAAGGATCCTGATTATATTATGGATATCTTAAAAACTGGTACTGACAAATGTCGTGATATTACGCAAGCAACATTGGATGAAGTTAAAGCAGGATTAGGTGTTTTTAAATTTTAATCCCTAAAAAATAAGCACACTTAAAGCCGCATCACATTGCGGCTTTTTTATGGCTACTTATTAGCCTATTTAAAATTAACCTTCAATTAAACTTATTAACGTAATCTTACACGTTTTAACCCGACTACCAATGAGTTGCTAAATGAAATTGAATATCATTTAATTACTGTTATGAATACCCCCAAAATTCATAACATTTCTCCTTAACCGAAACTGTGTAAGCAGATTCGTTGTTCTGCGCAGTGATCACCCCAATCACTGCGTATTTTTTATGTTGAATCCATTCAAAATGAAATCAATATTATATAATTGATAATTACATCACTTTATTTTATTATTTTGATTAAAATTTGATAAAAATTCTAATATCTATAAGAGACTACCCATGTGGGACATGTTTATAAATCCGTCGAACCTATTCTTCAGTATTAGTATCTGCTTGATGTTTTTTATAGGCATTCTTGAAGTCTTTCTATTAATAACAGGTCTCAGTAGTCAAGGATTTTTAGAGCAATTTCTACCTAGTTCATTAGATTCTTCTCCTGAAATGATCGTTGACCATCAATCAAGTATTTGGATTCAATTTTTAGATTGGCTTTATCTTGGACGTATTCCTGTATTAATTTGGCTGATCATCTTTCTCACGACCTTTTCAATTGTTGGCTTCTTAGCCCAATCTATCATCCATCATGTATTTGGATCATTTTTAACAGTCTGGCTCATTACTCCACTGGTACTTGTGGTCTGTATGCCATTCGTACGGCTATTCTCAAGATGGATAGCAAAGATCATCCCTACAGATGAAACCACAGCAATTCATAGCGACGATTTAATTGGACTTCGAGCAGAAATCATTTTAGGCACTGCTCGACTGCACTATCCTGCGCAAGCAAAACTCAAAGATCGCTTTGGTCAAACACATTACATTTTAGTCGAACCTGAAGCTGACGAAATATTCGTACAAGGTCAGCAAGTCTTACTTACACAACGTAGTCTCAAAGGCTTTCAAGCAATTTCACAATAAATCAACTTAGAGAAAAAAATGTTTAGTTCAAGTTTTTATCAAATTATTATAATTGCAGGACTTATTCTCATTGCACTGGTTGTCATCGGAACCATTATTGCACGACTATATAAACGCTCAAGCAAGGAAGTTTCATTTGTCAGAACTGGTTTTGGTGGGGAAAAAGTTATATTAGGAGGTGGTGCAATTGTACTTCCTGTTTTACATGAAGTCATTCCTGTCAATATGAATACCCTTCGCTTAGAAGTTAAACGTGCAGCTGATCAAGCCTTGATTACGCGTGATCGAATGCGTGTAGATGTGATGGCTGAGTTCTATGTTCGTGTTAAGCCAACAGCTGAATCGATTGCTACCGCAGCACAAACTTTGGGTCAAAAAACCATGTCACCAAATGAATTAAAAGATTTGGTTGAAGGTAAATTTGTAGATTCCCTGCGTGCAGTAGCAGCAGAAATGGCTATGGAAGAGTTACATGAAAAACGTGTCGACTTCGTACAGAAAGTTCAACAAGTTGTTTCAGAAGATCTGTTCAAAAATGGTTTAGAACTCGAAACTGTATCTTTAACAGGACTTGATCAGACCAGCTTTAAATTTTTTAACCCACAAAATGCATTTGATGCAGAAGGTTTAACAAAATTAACAGAAACTATTGAAGATCGTCGAAAAAAACGTAACGATATTGAACAAGATGCTGACTTAGCCATTAAAGCGAAAAATTTAGAAGCTGAACAAGCACGCCTTCAAATCCTGCGTGAAGAAGAATACGCAAAGATGCAACAAGAGCGTGAAATTTCGATTCGAAAAGCTGAACAACTTGCTGAAATTGCAACACAAGAAGCTGCCAAAAAACGTGAGGCAGAAGAAGCACAAATCGCTGCAGAACGTGAAATTGAATTAAAACGTATTTCAGCTGCACGTGATGTCGAAAATCAAAATATTCAAAAAGCACAAATTATTGAACAAGCGCAAGTAGAACAAAAGAAAACCATTGAACTTGCGGAACAAGATCGCGCAATCGCGATTGCCGAGAAATCTCGTGCTGAATCTGAAGCCAAAGCACTTGCTGACCAAGCTCGTGCGCAAGCAGTGAAAGCCGAGGAAGAAGTTGTGACGGTTCGTGAAACACAGCGAGCTGAGCGTATTAAAGCGGTTGAACTTGTTGCTGCAAAACAGGCTGCAGAAACTGATGCTATTTCAATTACTGTCGCTGCCGAGGCATCAAAACAAGCTGCTGTAGATGAGGCTGAAGCTGTTCGTACTGCGGCTGAAGCAGAAGCTGAAAAAGTCCGCTTAAAAGCAAAAGGTGAAGCTGATGCTAAAATTCTTTTGGCTCAAGCTTTAGAAAAACAATACCAAGTCGATGCTGAAGGGACACGCGCAGTCAATGAAGCAAATAATATCTTGTCGAGTGAACAAGTTGAGATGCAAATTCGTTTGGCGCTTTTAAAGTATTTGCCTGAAATCATCCGTGAAAGTGTTAAACCAATGGAAAATATTGATGATATCAAGATATTACAAGTGAATGGTCTGGGTGGCATTACTGGCGCCACAACTTCAGCTGATCAAGCAGATCAATCACAATCTGTTGCACTTTCAGACCAAGTGGTGAATAGCGCACTCAGATATCGTTCACAAGCCCCTCTTATTGACAGCTTAATGAGTGAACTCGGTATTCAGGGTGGAGACATCAACGGTCTTACACAAAACCTAAAACCTAAAACCAATTAATGATAAAAGCCCTGATTTTCAGGGCTTTTATTCGCTTTACTGCTAGCTATTGCTTTTCTTATTATTTTTAAGATAACAAATATTATTTTAGGATTGATCAGTTTTCCCTACCCGACGATCTTATGCATTTTTCTTTTACTCCTGCTTCAGCAATTGATGCAGTCACCTTATGACGTTATGTATCTTTATTCTAAGCGCAATTTTTGCTGGATTTATTCAAGGTCTCACAGGTTTTGCCTTCGCTCTTATTGCGATGTCTTTTTGGGTATGGATTCTACCGCCTCAGATCACCGCCCCCTTGGTCGTTTGTGCATCACTATGGTGTCATATCATTTCAATGTATAAAGAACCAAGAACCTTTATAAAGCCCTCTATCGTTTGGGTCTATATTATCGCTGGCTTAATTGGAGTACCTTTGGGTACTTTTTTGCTTCATTATATCAATGCAGACACGTTCAAATTTCTACTTGGGATATTTTTATTAATTTGGTGTCCACTCATGTTCTTTAGTCCCCAACTACATTGCTTAAAAGATACCGAACTCAGGATGGACGGCTTGATTGGTTTTTTTGGTGGAATCTTAGGTGGGCTCGGTGGATTCTGTGGTGCAATTCCCTCAGCTTGGGTGATGCTAAAACAACTTCCTAAACATGAGCAACGCAACATTCTTCGACATTTTAATTTCGCCATTCAACTGTTTACTTTGCTCATCTATTTATTTAACCAGACCATTAACGTAAATCACTTGTCCTATTTGTAGATTTTGATCTTCACGGTCAGCCTACCAGCGATCATTGGAGCAAAAATTTTTTATCAAATATCTGAGCAAAAATTTAAGTCGATTGTCTTAACTTTATTGTTTTTTTCAGGCTTTATTTTAACCTTAAACGCAATTTTCTTGTATTAAAAAAGGCAGATTGTTCTGCCTTCTCCATATATTAACTGTTGTGTGAATATCGTTGGTCAACACTAAATTTTTCGGGGAATTTAGCTGAAATCTTTGAATAAAATTCCATAATTTCTGCCATATCCACTTCTATATCTCCAGTAGGATAAATAATTTTACCTACACCGCATTTTTTTTGACTGTAATCCATATATGCTAAAGCGATTGGGACATTCGCTGTAATTGCCACATGGTAAAAACCCGTTTTCCATTTTTTTTGTTTTGACCTTGTTCCCTCGGGCGTCACCAACATGACCAATTTTGGATGATCTTTAAAAAGATCTGCCATTAATTGCACCATGCTTGGTCTTTCCTCTCCCTCTTTCTTTGGTCGGCGATTAATTCCGATCCCTCCCATAGCTCGGACAAAAGGACCAAATGGAAACTTCATATAGCTGTCTTTAATTGTAATTCTGACATTTACACCTAAAGCTTTGAGCGCTAATCGCGCGTATAAAGCATCCCAGTTACTGGTGTGTGGTGCCGCAATCATGACACATTGGTCTAAATCTAAGGACCAATGGTTATCAATTTCCCAACCTAATGCATTTAAACTCTGTTCAGCAAATTTTTCAAACATATAAATATACAAATGTAAATTTTCGGGATTGTAACAGCTTTGGCATTACTTTTATTCAAAATATGTATTAGGTTTTACTACCGCTGCTTTTCTATCTATACATCAATCAAATTGGCTCATGTATTTAGTTAAATAATTTCATTAACAATAAAAAAACCCTGCTTACGCAGGGTTTTTTTTGAATCAGTTCTGTGCTTATGCAGAGAATTGGTTCATTGTATTTTTCGCATCGTCACCCGCTTTAAGCGCGTTGTCGCCAGCGAAGATTTCTTTATGGTCATCACCGATGTCTGAACCAGCCATTGCTTGGTGTTTAACACAAGCGATACCGCCACGGATTTCTTTACGTTGTACACCAGCAACATAAGCCAACATACCTTCAGAACCGAAGTAACCTTCTGCAAGCTCATGTGTAGAAAGAGCAGCAGTGTGGTAAGTCGGAAGTGTAATCAAGTGATGGAATACACCTGCTTCACGAGAAGCATCAGCTTGGAACGTACGGATCTTCGCATCAGCATCAGCAGCTAATTCAGTATTGTCATACTCAGCGCTCATTAACTTAGCACGGTCGTAAGCAGATACGTCTTTACCTTCAGCAACCCAACGGTCGTAAGCTTGTTGACGGAAGTTTAACGTCCAGTTGAATGATGGTGAGTTGTTATAAACAAGTTTTGCATTTGGCACAACTTCACGTACACGGTTCACCATGTGAGCGATTTCTTCAACGTTTGGCGTTGCAGTTTCGATCCAAAGAAGGTCAGCACCGTTCTGTAAGCTTGTAACACAGTCAAGTACAACACGGTCAATTTGAGTACCTTCACGGAATTGATATAGACCAGAAGCTAAACGCTTAGGACGGTGTAATTTACCATCACGTTTGATTAGGATTTCGTCTTCTTGCGCTTCTGAAATATCAATTTCAGTGGTGTCTAAGTAGCTGATGTATTGAGAAGCGATATCGCCTGGCTCTTTAACCACTGGGATTTTTTGAGTCAAGTCAGCGCCTTCAGAGTCAGTACGTGCAACGATGATACCGTCGTCAAGACCCATTTCTAAGAATGCATAGCGAAGTGCATGGATTTTCGCAATGAAGTCTTCGTGTGGAACAGTTACTTTACCTGCTTGGTGACCACATTGTTTCGCGTCAGAAACTTGGTTTTCGATTTGTAGTGCACATGCACCCGCTTCGATCATTTTCTTAGCCAGTAAGTAAGTTGCTTCCTCGTTACCGAATCCAGCGTCGATGTCGGCAATAATTGGCACAACGTGAGTTTGGAAGTTGTCGATTTGTGAAGTGATTTCAGCAGCTTTAGCAGTGTCACCCGCTTCTTGCGCTTTTTTAAGTGCACGGAATAAGTCGTTTAATTCTTTTGCGTCTGCTTGACGTAAGAATGTGTAGATTTCTTCGATCAATGCAGGAACTGAAGTTTTTTCGTGCATAGATTGGTCAGGAAGTGGACCAAACTCAGAACGAAGTGCAGCAACCATCCAACCAGAAAGGTAGATGTAACGGCGTTCAGTAGTACCGAAGTATTTTTTGTTCGCAATCATTTTTTGTTGTGCGATGAAACCATGCCAGCAACCCAAAGATTGAGTATATTTGCTAGAATCAGCATCATAAGCAGCCATATCACGACGCATAATCGCAGCTGTGTATTTTGCAATATCTAAACCGGTTTTGAAACGGTTTTGAAGTTGCATACGTGCAGCATCTTCAGGACTGATGTCTGCCCAAGTGTTGCCGAATTTTGCTTTTAATTCGCGGATTGCATCAATCGCTGTTTGGTATGTAGTCATGATATTTTACCCTGTATATAATTTTAGGATTTATCAATCGAAGGACTAAATCTACTCGGTATTAATTGTTCAGATTTAGAGCGCTTCGTTGCTATGGACTTAGCTTAGATTGACTCTAGAAATTAATCCAATATTTTCGTTTAATTCTCAGTATTTATTTAAAAAATATGTAGATTAAAGTCGTAATATAAATGAAATACCATTCTATAAATTATTGATTTTAATATAATTTATAAAATAAGCATTTGTGCACTTTTAACACAATTTGAGTGATTCTTATTCATTAGACTTAAGTATCAAGCTCACAATTACGTTTAATTTTTCTTCAAACATCTTTAGATTTTAACCTTCAATTGACTTTTCTGACAGAGCATCGTTATTAAACTGTTAGTTTTAAATGAATATTTTTTAAACTGTGAACCATATTGATGGAATTACCAATAAAGCATTTAAATTGAGATAAACCTAAAAACAATTTAGAACATAGCATGGTAATTTCAAAAACAACTAAAGCCCTAGTTCTTAAATAAATGTATAGGGTCTGTCTTATGACAAAAAAAAACGTAAATTTGATGAATATATGTTAAATTCTGCTGAAAAAATCAGCATAAAAACACACAATCCTAAGCGCTTATGGCATAATCCCCCACGATTTCAAAAATTTATTTTCGGTATTTTTTTTATGAATCTTGAGCGGGTTGATCTCAATCTCTTAATTTACTTAGATGTTCTTTTGCGAGAGAAGAATGTTACACGTGCAGCAGAACAATTGGGTGTTACTCAGCCTGCAATGAGTAATATTTTACGTCGTCTTCGTAACTTATTTAATGATCCGCTTTTAATTCGCTCTTCTGAAGGAATGACTCCTACAGAAAGGGCTTTAGAACTACAGCCTCGTATTCGTGATGCTCTTTCTGATCTATCTATGATCTTAGAACCACGAACAGAATTTAGACCTTATACGTCAAACCGTGTTTTCCGCATCATGACTTCAGATTATGCTGAAGCTACACTTGTGCCTCGCTTAGTTAAGGCTCTGCGTTCAGAAGCACCAAATGTTGTTTTAGATTTTCTAACACCGAGTGATGTATCTTATCGTGATATGGAACAAGGTAAAGTTGATCTTGCCATCAACCGTTTCAACGAAATACCACAAAGTTTTCATCAGGTTCTGGTGTGGCGTGACAGCTTTTCATGCTTACTGAATAATAAGCATCCTGCCGTCAATAATTTGAATCTTAAAAGTTATCTAGATGCGCAACATATCTGGGTTTCTAAAACTGGGATGGGGGTAGGATTTGGTGTTAACCCAGAGAAACAAGCCGGTTTAGGTTGGATTGATCAAGCTTTAGAGCGTATTGGTCAAAAACGCAAAATTTCGGTATTTACACGTCATTATCAAATGCCAGGTTTATTAGCGTCTAATGTCGATCTCATTGCGACATTACCGACGAAAATCGCTCGCCTACAAGCTAAAAGTCAAAACTTGATGCTCAAAGACCCTCCATTTTACATTCCTGAATTTGAACTCAAAATGGCGTGGTGCCCTCTATTACATCATCATCCTGCTCATCGATGGTTACGTCAGTTGATTTTATATGTTGCTCGTCAAATGACTGAGGAAGAAAATCGTGAATTTCTTTCAAATAACAATACCCACTTCTCACAATTTTGATTGAGTAGAGCTGATTTAAATCAATACTTTAAAATTTTTTACTCAATAACTATGATATTGAGGTAGTGTAAAAATTCACTACCTCTATGTTTTTTGTGATAAAACTTTCCTCATAAATAATTTAAAAACAAAGGTGTTCGTGTGAGCCTCTTTCAGAATTTCGTGATCATTATGATTTTGATTGCTGGAGCTGGATTCTTATCATTAAGTGAAATCGCACTTGCAGGATCACGTAAAGTGAAACTGAAAATTTTGGCTGAGTCTGGTGATGATCGTGCACAAAAAGTGCTTACGCTTCAAGAGAATTCAGCTGATTTCTTTGCTGCCTCGCAAATCGGCTTAAATGCTATTGCAATTTTGGGGGGGATTTTAGGTGAAGCTGCATTTAGACCTTATTTTGTGATTTTGGTCGATCGTTTCTATGATGGTCCTTGGTCACAATCAATTGGTTTTGCATTGTCATTTACTTTAGTGACATCACTGTTTATTTTATTTGCTGATCTTATGCCTAAACGATTGGCAATGATTGCACCTGAAAAAATCGCTGTCTCTTTAATTAATCCTATTCAGGTATTCATTACTGTTTGTCGTCCATTAGCTTGGTTTATCAATGCAATTGCCAACCTATTATTCCGTTTATTCAAAGTAAATACTACTCGTGATGATAATATCACCTTTGATGATATTTCTGCGGTAATGGATGCAGGGGCACAAGCAGGTGTCTTACAAAAACAAGAACATCACTTTATTGAAAATGTATTTGAGCTTGAAGAGCGAAATGTTCCTTCGAGTATGACTACACGTGAAAACGTAGTTTTCTTTACCATCAATGAATCAGAAGAAAGTATTCGTCAAAAAC
Source organism: Acinetobacter sp. DSM 11652 (assembly GCF_900109815.1). Classification (NCBI taxonomy): domain Bacteria; kingdom Pseudomonadati; phylum Pseudomonadota; class Gammaproteobacteria; order Moraxellales; family Moraxellaceae; genus Acinetobacter; species Acinetobacter sp. DSM 11652. The sequence continues at coordinate 161,382 of NZ_FOBK01000006.1, read as the reverse complement.
TGGCTGAATTTCCCTATTCAAAATATTTAGTCTGCAATGAAAATATTGATCAAGTGATTGGCTATGTTGATGCTAAAGATATCTTGATTCGTATTTTAAATAATCAAAAATTTAATCAGTTGAATGAATCCACTATCCGTAATGTATTAACGATTCCAGATACACTTACACTGTCAGAATTACTTGATCGCTTCAGATCTAGTAAAGAAAAGTTTGCCGTTGTGATCAATGAATATGCCTTGGTGGTTGGTGTTATTACCCTATCTGATATTATGATTACCGTGATGGGTGACTGGGTTACGCCAACGGATGAAGATCTTCAAATTATCAAGCGGGATGATCATTCTTGGCTGATTGAAGGCAGTACACCTATTGAAGATGTCAAGCATGCATTAGAAATTGATGAAATGCCTGATGATGAAAACTATGAAACTTTAGCTGGGTTTATGATGTTTAAACTTCGTAAGATTCCACGTCCTGCTGATAGTGTAGTATTTAATGGTTATAAATTCGAGGTGGTCGATGTTGACCATTTTAAAATTGACCAACTACTCGTGACCAGATTACTTGATGAAAAAGCAGAATTAGAATCAACTGTTGAATAAGACACTATCCACCACTCAGGTGGATTTTTTTATTCAGTTTATCTAATTAAACTTGAGATTTTTCGCCTTCAAAAATTATTAAAATTAGAATTTATACTCAATTTTTATTACAAATATCACTCTTAAAAATCATGTTTAATGTCTCCAATCACAAAATATAAATTTTAAACTTATGAATTTTAACTACTATTTTTTATAAAAATTATGGTTATTTTAATATTTTCTAAACAATATTTAGTTTAATCATAAATTTCTCTAAGATGGTCGGCGTTTTCGAAGATAACAAATACTGTAATAGAAACAATATTGATTAAAACGATAATCTAAGGATAGATCCATGTTGACCTTGCTTGGTTTGGGCATGATTTTGTGCTTTATGTACCTCATTATGTCTAGACGTATGACTCCCCTCGTCGCACTCACGCTTATTCCCGTTCTTTTTGCGCTAATTGCATATGGATTAGGTTTTTTTGTAGATAGTTTGAACCATATTCAACTTAATGAACTTGGTGAAATGATGTTAGATGGTGTTAAAAAGTTAGCACCTACCGGCGTCATGTTGCTATTTGCTATCTTGTATTTTGCCATCATGATTGATACAGGTTTATTCGATCCATCAGTGAAATTTATTCTCAGATTGGTAAAAGGTGATCCCCTCAAAGTAGTATTAGGTACGATTACCTTAACATTGATCGTGTCTTTAGATGGTGATGGCTCTACCACTTATATGATTTGTGTTGCTGCCATGTTACCGCTTTACAAGCGATTAGGCATGAGCCCTTTAATTATGGCCTGTCTCATGATGTTAGCCAGTGGAATCATGAATTTAACGCCATGGGGTGGACCTACTGCACGTGCGGCAAGTGCACTCCATGTAGATCCTAGCGATGTGTTTGTTCCTATGATTTTACCGATGCTGTTCGCCATTGGTTGGTTGTACTTTTTAGGAACTATGTATGGCCGAATGGAGCGAAAAAGATTAGGCATCATGGAATTGGATATTAGCCATGGCGACAATATTCAAATTTCATCAAACCCAGAGGCAAATCGAGCGCATTTGAGATGGTTCAATGGATTATTGACGCTTGCACTGATGGCCAGCCTAGTCATGGGTATTTTGCCTATGCCTATTTTATTTATGATTGCATTATGTATTGCTTTAGTCGTGAACTATCGTGATATTGATATGCAAAAAAGCTTAGTCGCTCATCATGCTGGTAGTGCTTTAAATGTCGTTGGTATTATTTTTGCCGCTGGTATTTTTACAGGTTTACTCACTGGCACGGGTATGGTCGATGCCATGTCAAAAGAGTTAGTAGCGATTATTCCAGATAGTATGGGTCCATATTTGGCACCAATCACAGCCGTTTTAAGCATGCCTTTAACGTTCTTTATGTCAAATGATGCTTTTTACTATGGTGTTCTGCCCATCTTATCTGAAGCTGCAGCACATTATGGCATCTCTCCTGTGGAAATGGCTCGTGCATCGATTGTTGGTCAACCCGTTCATCTGCTCTCACCCTTAGTTCCATCTACCTTTTTACTCTGCGGGCTTGCTGGGATTGAGTTTGGTCAACACCAAAAGTTTACCATTAAATGGGCGATTATTACGTGCTTAGTGATGCTTGCAAGTGGATTAATATTTGGGATGTTCCCATTCTATTCTGCTATTTAATCGTAGCTCGAGTTTCGGAGTGATTTTTTGATCACTCCAATCTCTTATTTATAAAGGCTTATTGAGCTTGAGTCTCATTCCAAATATTCAAGTTCCCCATGTTAGATAGAAGTTGATACCTCACCACTAAAAACTCTGTCAACAAGGTGGAATAATTCATTTTTGCTTCATTCAACACATTCTGAGCATTAAGCACTTCGAGTAAATTTCCTACACCCGCTTTATAACGTCCTTGGGCGACTTCATAGGCTTCTGAAGCACTTTGATTCAATATCGTTAGCGCCTTAATATTGTCATGGATTGCATTTAGCTCATTATAGCTTTTCCAGATTTCAGCATTAATTTCAAGCTTCAATCTTTCTTGCTCTAATTGCTTTAATTTTAAGTTTTCTTGAGCAACGACAATTTGATTTTTTCGATTATAACCATCAAACAATGGGAAATTGACTTGCACACCTGCTTGTAGAGATTGGCGATCACTGCCATAACTGTCACTCGTTTGTTTTTGCTGATCATAAATGCCGTTAAAACTAACAGATGGATATCTAGACCGCTGTATTGCCTTAATTTTATTTTCAGCTGCGAGTGAATCATATTGTGCAGCTTTAAACTTTGGATGCATTTTTTCAGCATCCTGAATGAGGATTTCAATCGGTTTAAGATCTAGCTCTTTTGGAATTTTTAATTGATTATTAATTTTGAAATTTTGGTATGCAGGCTCACCCATTAATGATGCTAAAAGTCCTTTTGCTATTTTTAAATCACCTAAAAATTTAGTTTGATCTGACTTTGCTTTCGCCAAATTTGCGGACATTTGTAATGCATCTGATTTGATACCAACACCCGCACGATATCGAGCATTTGCAATTTCATAGTTTTTTTCTGCAAGTAAAACCAACTCATTAATATTATTTAACTTTAACTCAGCCTGAATAATTTGATAATAAGTCGAAATCGTTTTGATGATCATATTTTGCAAAGCAACATCATGCTGTGCCAAAGACATCGCTAATAATTTTTCGGCTTCTTCTGCTTGATAAAATCGACTACCAAAATCATAAATTAGCCAATTGGCTCTTATTCCAAGTCCGTAACGGCGTAAGTCAGTGTCATAACTCAAAACAGGACGATCTTTTACTTGATTATCATCACGTGACCAATCGTAATTCAAGGTGCTATTCACTTGAGGATAATAATTTGCTTTAGAGATTTTAAGCTGAGCAGCTTGAATACGCGTTTGTACCCAAGCACTTTTTGTCTCAGGATTACGACAAACTGCACGTTCAATGGCATCAATCAGTTCTATTGGCTGTTCATTCTTGAGATTATTTTGAGATAAACAATATTGAGGTTGACTTAACATTTTCTGATTTTGAAGATCAAGTGACACATTTTGATTGAGTTGTTGTTCTATTTCCTTACGTTTTGTCTCATTCTCACGGGCTTTACGCTGAACCGTGAGCTCATCAAACCATAATGTCTCGCGCTGTTTTTTTAGATTTGGAGTCAGTTTTGACAACCAACTCTCTGCATAAGCCAACGAACTATGTCCGAATAGTGACCCAACAACAACAATGAAAGCGATGTATGTAATTTTCATTTAGATTGCAAATCCTTGGTCAACATATCACGGACAATCACGCCATCTTGTAAAGCGATAATCCGCTCAGCAGATGAAATCGTTTCTGGACGGTGTGCAATAATCAATTTGGTAATATTTAAATGCTTGAGATTTGCATTGACCTCTTGTTCTTTTAATACGTCTAAACTACTGGTCGCCTCATCCATAAATAAAATCTTTGGTTTTTTATAGATAGCACGAGCCAATAAAATTCGTTGTTTTTGTCCTCCTGACAACATATTACCAATATCACCTACTAAGGTTTGATATCCCATTGGCATACGGCTAATGTCATCATGAATTGCGGCATAGGCTGCACATTCTTGTACCCATTGCATGTCTGGATTTGAATCAAAAAAGCAAATGTTTTCTGCGATTGAACCAGCAAATAGAATGTCATCTTGTAACACTGTCGCGACTTGATCTCGCACAGCGTTTAATCCTAATTGTTCAAAGTCACGCCCCATGATTTTGACTTCACCTTCATTCTGCTTAAATACGCCTAACAGAACATGTAGCAATGTGGTCTTACCGCAACCTGTTTCCCCGACAATGGCGACAGATTGATTTTGGGGAATCTTAAAACTAATCCCCTTGAGTACATAAGGGTCATTTTCTGAATATTTAAAGTGCAGATTTTCGACTTCAATTGCATTCTCAACCTGATCTACATTTGTGATTTCAGCATCACCGTATAATTTTTCTTGTTCTGTTAACACAATATCGGATAAACGCTCTACATCAATTTGAAGCATTTTAACTTCGATAAACTTATCGATTAGTCCTGCAACCCGACTATCAAATTGGCCTTTATACGCCATAAATGCCATCAGCACACCAACTGTAAAATTACCCTCCAATACCAATGTGGCACCTAACCAAATAATTAGAATGTTCTGAATCCCAAATAAGACTCCATTCGCCAATGAGAATCCCAACCCCAGCTTTTGGGTGGTTAATCCGGCATTGACTTGATTGACCATAAGATTTAACCAAGTCGAACGGCGAACATCTTGTCGCTGGAACAGTTTTATGGTTTTTGCCCCACGCACGGTTTCCATAAAATGACTGCTTTGCTTCGCTGCATGAATAATTTGCGCTTCAGTCGCTCGTTTCAAAGGTGCATACCAAATCCATCGGATTAAGGCGTACAAGCCCATGGTAAAAATTGCAATCCAAGCTAACTTTGGACTGTATACAAACATTAAAATCAACGTAAATACTGTCATTAATCCATCAAGAATCGCAGCTAAGAACGTTGTGGTGAGCGTGGTTTGAATGTTTCCAATTGATCCAAATCGTGAAACAATGTCACCGAGTGATCGTCTTTCAAAATAAGAGACAGGAACATTAATCATGTGATTAAAGACGTTGGCTTGCCACTGCACACTTAAATGTGTGCTCATATACATCATGATCCAAGAACGAAGTAGCCCGATAAACTGCTGAAGTAACATTAACATGCCAAAGCCAATAGCCAGTATCGTTAAGAGATCCCGATCTGCAGATACGATCACATGGTCGATCACCCATTGCATAAAGAATGGGCTAATTAATGAAAAAACTTCTAAGGCTAAAGCCAAGATCAAAATTTGCCCGAGAGATTTCCATAAACCACGAACATAACCGATTAGACCTTTAAGCTGAATCTGATTTTTATCTTCTTTTTTTTCAAATTCAGTATCTGGCCAAAGCTCTAATGCAATACCCGTAAAATGTTCAGACACCTCATTGAGTGTCAGTACACGTTTACCAAATGCTGGATCTAAAATCGTGACTTTATTGGCACTGACTTCTTGCAACACCACAAAGTGGTTGAAATCCCAATGTAAAATACATGGGGTTTTAAGCTGATCTAAATCTTCTAAATCCAGCTTTAATGGGCGTGTTACCATTTTCAACTGATTACTAATTTTGATCAGCTGATTGAGATTTGAACCCTTTTGAGAAACTGAAAAACGACGTCTTAACGTTAATAAATCAGACTCATAGCCATAATAATGCGCAATCATCGCAATACAGGCTAATCCACATTCTGTCGCTTCCGTCTGTAAAATGGTTGGAATTTTCCGTCCAAATCCAAGAGAAATTTTGTCTAATATCTGCATGTTATTTCTTCTTATATCTTGCCGGTGATGCTATATAACGGTTCGAGTACCCATTCATATAGTTTTCTTTTTTCTTGCATGATATCTGCATCAAAGGCCATACCCACTTTAAGAGGCTTACTTTCACCATAGGCTTTTACAAATTGTTGTTCTAATTTGACTTTGACTAAATACACAGGTTCACTTTGGTTAAATGTTACACCCTGACTTAACTCGCCTAAATTGGTCAGTTCTTGTGGGTTCATCGTCGTCGCTGAGATTGAATGAATCACACCTTCACCTTGACCAAATTTTTGGTAAGGATAGGCTTGAAAACGAAGTTTTACGGTTTGACCAGTCCTTATAAATCCAATTGCTGAACTGGATACAAAAAGATGTGCTTCTAAATAAGAAGGCGTCGGAACAATATTCATGACAGGAATATTAGGAGAAATAAACTGACCAACCTCTGCATTAATCGATGCTATTTTTCCTGTCGCATTGGCTTGTAATAGCAAACTATCCCGCGCTTTATTTTCTAAAAATTCTTGCTGATTCGAAGCTAATTGACGATCGACCAAAGTCAGCTCACTTTCCAACTTCGATGCTAGTCCTTGCTGAGCCAATAATTTATTTTCTAATTCAGCTTGTTTAGTATTTTTTTCACGCTCATAACTCTGTAATGCAACTTTTAGGCTGATATAGTTATCTTGCTTCAGTTGATATTCTTCAATCGAAATATATTCTTTATCTTTTAAATCTCGATAACGATGTGCATTTTCTTGTGCAAGTGCTAGACGTTGGCGTTGCTCGGCAATTAAGCCATCTAATTTTATTAAATCTAAACGTATAGATTGAATTTCTGCATTTAATTGTTGAACATTATTTAAATGTAAGTCTTTTAGTTTATTTTTTTCAGTATCTAAACTTTGTTTTTTTAACTCAATTTGTTGTTGTACAGACTCATTATAGTTACCTGTACTATTATAACGCGTCATTTTTAATGTAATTAATGGTGTCCCTTTCTCCACTAATTGACCTTCTTTGACGAATTTTTCACTGACTGTACCCCCTTCAGCACTATAAACTCGGATTAAACCCGTATTAGGAATCAATAATCCTTTAACACTCGTCCTCTTCGTATAGCTTCCAAAAAAAATAAAACTCACTAATAAAACAGTAAAAATGGCGACAACAATCGTGAGTACCGTAAATGAAAATGGTCGAATCAAAATGACTTCACCAATCCACTTTGACTTTTGTGCATCAATCGCTTTGTCTCTAAACAGCTTATTTGTCATATATATTTGTAATTAATTTTTCAAGTACGAGTTTTTTATATTGAATTTTCATCAAGTTGACTGCATTTCAACAGCGTGCTTAAAAGAGACAAACACAAACCAAAAGTTTTCAATAAAATAGTCATGATCTGTGTTGTCTCCTGTCCTATCCCACACTTCGCTCAGCTAAATCTGCTTTGAATAAACTCAGTTGGATACTGATTTCAATAGATTAAAAACGAAGCGTTCATCTCGTTTTATTTCAAAACTCGATTGACTAAAGGTGCTGTGAACAAAGCATGAGGATCATATTGCTTTAAAATATGACTACTCGACTGAATGGTTAAATGATTAGATTGACCCTGAGCATGGACGCGTGGAATTTCGTAATCGATATAAGTTAGACTATCCCAAGCCTTTTGATTGGTATAGCCCCACCCTTTAGACCATTCTGGTCGCATCAAAGAATCACCTTGATAACGTTGTGACATCCACTCCTCAACTTCTGTGTAAAATTGCGCTGAGAATGGCGTACCTGGCAAGGTTAAAATATCAAACCAAACGGCACAGTCCCATTCAGGATGATCAGGACAAGGTTTAATGGCTGATAATGCTGCTGTTTGAGCGCCGTGAACAATTGAATCTTCTGGATGATCCAAGCCCGTAACTCGAATTTCAACAGGTCCATTCATTGGGAAACGACCCAATTTTTGATATTGCTTCATTTTAATGCTGTAATAATCACAAAAATCAGCAATAACCCGTTGAACGTTTGCACGACTGGTAATGACAGCATAGCCATTTGCCGTAACACGCAAAGTTGTTGGTTTGACATACAGTAAAACGTTTTTTGACGTTCCCCATAAATCATAAGTTTGAGTGGAAGCCAAACCACCAGTCAAAATCGTCGTGATTCCAGATAATGGCGTACCATTTAAACCTAGTTTAGAGATTTCATACTGGGTTAAACCAAAGGTTGGCGTGAGATAAGTACTTTTATTGACGATGATTTTATGAATTAAATCTGTAATAGGTTTGATTAAATTATCTGAGAACCAATAATTGAATGGTTTGACTGTCTGTCGAGCAGTCAAAGGACGATACGGAGTAACAGTCCAAACTTTTAACCAAGGATAATCGGTGAATGGAAACCAAATTGCTTCTGCACGACCAGATTTATCCAGGAAATGAGAGAAGGTACGTCCAGCATGCTTATCTTGAGCAAATAGCTCATTGATATGAATGTCGGTATAGCTTTCACAACGAATATATTGATTTTTTGACGTTTGTAATTGTGCAGATAAAATAAATGCACGACCTATATGAACTAAAAATGCACGAATTTCTGGATCATTTCGCAGGAAGGTTTTCGCAACATATCGACCTTCTCGTTGGTCGAAAACAGCAGCAGTGATCGATACCACTAAATTACTGATCGAACCATAAGTTTGACCTTCTTGTTTTATTTCCCCTACGGCAGGTACACCTGTGCCATGACCATCAATGGCCAACACACCACCCAAAGTTAAATCTCCAGGTGCGGGCACTGCTACAAATCCACGATTACGGTATTCCATTGCGGTTAACAATGCTTCCATTTGAATGCCTGCTTCGGCAGTCACAATACCTTTTGCATCAATACTGACTTTGTTGATATGCGTTGGCATATCAATCAATAAAATTTTAGTAATCTTGTCTTGATCATCCAACAATAAAGGTGACCAATTATGTGACATCCCTTTGGGTCTGACTTTATAGCCATTTTGATATGCCCAGTTAATGGCTTTTAAAACTTGTTCTTGATTTCTCGGTGATGCTGTCCATGCATTTTCATAACGAGATTCCCCAGACCAATTTTCATATTTCTGTTTAAAAATTGAGATTTCAGTTGGGAAATTTACTAATCTTTCTTGTAAAGGAAAAAACCAAGCTTCTGCCTTTTGTGTTGGAAGCCATGCTGAAACAGCACCAACAGCAGCTAAGCTACCCATTGTTTTTAGAAAGTTTCTTTTATCGTGATCTATTTGTTCTGATGAATTCTGCATTGTTATAGCCACCAAAAGTTTAGCTTTATTATTTCTGTTACTGAAAGCAGACCAGTACTCATGACCAGTCTACCTTTAACACTTTATTTAAAACTTATGAAAGCCAAGCACGAACGCCATTTAAAGTCGGAAGAAGTTTATATTGACCTTCTGCCTTTTCTTTTTCGTAATGGTTTGGAGTTTCAGCTACATCGCCACCAAGTGCACGACCAAGACCAATTAATGTTTTTGATGCCACTAAACCAGTAGTATCAGCAGCTTGGTGTACTAGCCCTAAACCTACTGCACTAAATACAACACCAACTGATGAAATCAGTTTTGAATTAAGTGTTTGATTGAATAAGTTCACACCGTGGATGATTGAGTCACCAATCAATGTTCCAGCACCAGATACTTCATTGATTTCTTCTTGCTTTAATTCTACTAAGCTCATGATTAAAACCTCGTTATAAAGAATTTATGTTAGATACACCTAACTTTTGTTAAGCACTTTTTAATATACAGAATGAATTGTGTATCTATAATGAAAACTGTATGACACTATTTAATTATTTTGTGATTTATTTAACATTAATTTTGATAATTCGATTGACTCAATATTCTTGAAAATAACAGCCCAATTTCAAATAATAGATAGATCATTGTGCCCCCAATCGCCATTGATAATATGTCTGGCGGCGTTACAAACATGGCAATAAAAAAACAAAAGATAAAAATGTAAGGTCTATTTTTTTGGATGGTCTCAATGTCTACTAATCCAAAATACACCGTGATCATAATGACCAATGGCACTTGAAAAATCAGCCCTAAGACGAAGAAAAACTTAATACAAAACAATAAGTATTGTTGAATATCTGTCATAGGGGTCACACTATCTGGCGAAACTCCAATAAAGAATCCCAATACAGCGGGCAGAATAAAAAAGTATCCCAGTGCAATGCCCGAGTAAAACAACACAATACTTGAGGGAAAAAAGAAAAAGAAAATTTTACGTTCTTTCAGATAAAGCGCATGTTTTAAAAAAACATATAATTTATAAAAAATAAAAGGAAAAAGGATGATCAGCGTGACAAAAAATACCAACTTAATGGGTGCTACAAATGTACTGGTAATATCTGTCGCAATCATATGCGCATTTGCAGGTAATTTAGCTTGTAGAGGCAGTGCGATCGCGTTATAAATTTTGTTCGCGAATGGCACTAATCCAACAAAAATAACTAAAAAGCCGATAACGACATGAATTAAATTTCGCCTAAATTCTTCAAAATAATCAGAAAAATGACTCAGTGTTTTTTTGAGGTCGGAAGTTTCAGACATATCTCACTCCCATTACATGTATATCAACACACGACCAATGCGCTAAATGAGTCATTAGAAAATCTGTTTTATAAGGTGCTGGAACATAAAACTTTTGTATTGGGAAATATTGTTTTTGTTTCTGATCAATTTGATCATCTAGATGCGCGAAATATTCCTGCATTTGAGTTTCAAGCTGTTTAACATTCTGAATTTCGTCTTTTAATTCTTCACGAAGTTGATGAAGCTCAAGTTCTAGATCTACTTTCTGTTTAATATCGGATTTTATTTCACTTATTTTTTTCAAGCTTCGAAGCGCAAAACGAATCGCATCGGGTAAACGATCAGGACCCAAGACCACAATTACAATCAGTCCAAGAAAGAGTAGTTCTCCAAACCCAACATCAAACATAGGTTAAAACACCACAATATTGCTTTGAATATTGTTTAAAAAAGATTATTGATGAGTGTCTTTTTTATCTTCGCGAACAGCATCTTTAAAATCTTTTACAGCGCCGCCGACATCTTTGCCAAAATTCTTTAATTTAGCTGTACCGAAAATGACCAAAATAATTATGGCAAATAGTGCGATATGACCAATTGAAAGACCCATCATTATAGTTATCCTTATTTTTTAATATTGCTTAATAATAACAGACCAACAATGCATAGAACTCTTGAAATGTCTAACAATCTCAGCATACATATTTGAGTCTGTTAAGATTTTTTATTCTGCTTTCAAAATATAAGCTACTGATAAAAGTAAAAAAACCGATTTAAGCCTTTGCTTAAATCGGTTTTCAGTCACTTGGTTCGCTAAACTACGTTTTCAATTCTTCGTTTAACTTGAATAATAAAGTATTAGCGACCATAGATTTCTAAAAATTTATCTAAAGTTGCTTGATAATGAATATCGATATCTTCAGCTAAAATAGCATACGCATTATCTAACTGAACCATTGGCCAGCCTTCTTTCCAAAACGGAAAAATATTGTGTAGATCACGCGTTACGATTGCTTCTTCGCGTGTAATCGCCTGTGCAACCTGCGATAAAACTTGTGCTGTTTCAGCACCATCAATCTCAAGATAATCAATACCACGCGCTTTAAGAATACGAATTCTGTCTTTTTTATATTTAATTTTTTTTGCTTGTGCTTCATTTAAACCTAAAGCAAGTGTCACTGCTTCAACAAACTTTTCTTCAAAAGATTGATGTAATGCAACCAAGGCTTTTTTATGTGCTTCCTGACGCCCCTCTTTACCACCACTACGAATCAGTTTATTCGCCTCAACATTAAGTTCGTCAGATTTCATAGACTGTAAAATATCTAAAATTTCGATATCACTTAAAGATTCAGCATTGTGGTGTGTCATGGGAGTACTTCAATTCAACTTAATCTTGCATTTTCTCATAATTCAACACAAATACATAATCTAATTCAAATTGAATCGATAAGCTTTCAAATGATTCTAAATATTTAGAATTATACTTCTTAGTTTTAGTGCAATATTAAAGTCAAAACGATGGGTAGTGTGATTGCCGCACCGATAATTTGCAGACTGATTACGCCAGCCATTAATTGACTGTCGCCACCCAATACTTTCGTCAGAATATATGCAGCTGAAGCCGTTGGTAATGCAAAATATAAAATAAAGATTTGCGTCTCTAAAGCATTGAAGCCCAGTATTTTACATACCAACCAAGCCAAAATCGGCATTAAACATAAACGCGATAGCGTGTTGATCATTAGAGGAAATGATTCTTTTTTAAGAGCCACAAATTGCAATGCAGCACCGACACACATTAGTCCCATAGGTAAGCTACATATCGCAAGTTGGTAAATTAATGACTCTGCACCTTTCCATAATGGTAGCCCGGATACATTGTAGAGCACCCCAACCAGACAACCCAAAATTAAAGGATTTTTGAGTAACGATATAATCACTGCTCGAAAATTCATATTTTCATGATCGGTCAGTGCCAAGACCGAGATGATATTCACAACAGGAATACTGATCGCCAACAGTAATGCAAAAATTGTCATGCCTTCTGCTGGAAAAAGCGAAGCAACCACTGCTAAACCAATATAGGTATTAAAACGTACATTACTTTGAACATAGACTCCAAATCTTCGTGTTGGGGTCTGAAAAATTCTTTTTAGAATATATAAAACTGCACAAGCAATTGGAAAGACCACGAGTAAAATGACTAAAATTTTACTCACCATCTCCATATGAATATCAGCTTGAGCCAAATTGCCAAAGAGCATGGCAGGGAAAAAAACAAAATAGTTAAGTTTTTCTGCACCCGCCCAAAACTCGTCAGTTAAATATGATTTCTGTTTAAGAAAATATCCAATTAATATGAGCCCTATCAGCGGCACTAAGGATAAAACAATGCTGTACATAAATGATGAGCCTAATCGAGTGCAGATCGCTCAGTCCTAATATGCTCAATCAACCACAGGGGTTTATTGCATGCATTTTGAACTGATCATTTTATATTACACTGCATCAAGGTGATCGTCTCAAAAATTCATCATTTACATCATGCATTGACTTGTTTTATATACGCTAAAATTTCAGGCAAAGTTTGAATTGTTTTATTTAACGGCGGTTGATGTTCAGCTAAGGATTGGTGAAACCCCGCCAAATATAATCCATCTAGTCCAGCCTGAGTAGCACCCCAATAATCATTCACTGGATGATCACCAACATAAAGACAATGGTCAGGTGCAATTCCTAATTGTTGACAAGTCATATGAAATATTTCAGCTTGAGGCTTTGACACACCTGCCTTCTCAGAACTCATGATCACATCAAAATAATGCGCGATTCCTAGACCTTCGATAATTTTGTGTCGAGTGAAATGTCCTCCATTCGAAATGATTGCCAACTTAAATCCTTTGTTTTTAAGGCGATCAAGCGTCTGAATAGCATTTGGCATCATGACTGCGTTTAGTCCAAATTGATTAAACCAATAGTCACTTAATTCATCTAATTCTGGTGCTTTTTTCCATTTCAACTGATTGAGTAATGCATGAGCGACGGAACCACCAATGGTAGGTGCAGTCATTCGTTCTCGGATGGGATAGCCACCATGATCAATATATCGAATCGTTTCGAGAATCTCAGCTTGCGCAGACGAGGCAGATTGATCAATTTGCTGTTTATAAGTATTAAATAATGCCCGACTAAAAGTTTGAACACTTAAATCTCGGTGTGTCAGTGTATTGTCCAAATCAAAAATAACAGCTTGAATTTTCATAGTGCTTAGAGGAGTGTATTCATTTGCCCATGCTATCAACTCTTCGTAATCTCGATTATTCATTTTTATTTCATCCTAAGCATGAAAATGAATAAAAGATAGATTACAGACTAATTCCATTGATGTTTGTTTTGAGCTGTATACCGACTCCATACTAAAATCGGTATGAACAAAAATAATCCTAATATACAGATCAAAATGAGATATGAGGTATAACCGAGCCAATCGCCTAATATGCCACTCACGGTATACAGTGCTCCCGCAATGGAAGCCATCAATGCGACTTGGAAAGTAAAATCTGTTCCTGCAAATTCTTTCCGACTGTATTGCATCACCAAGGTTAGAATAATCACCAATAACATCGCAGCGAACATATCTTCTAAAGCATTGATGATATAGATCCACACGACGTTCAATTCAGAAGGTCGCGCCTCATAATGCGATAACCATGCAAATCCAATGAGACTCAATAATTTAAGCAGTGAAAAAGTAATTAAAGCACTTTGACGCGAATAAAACCTAAGTAGCCAACCTGCAATACCTGCTCCGATCAAAGCAGCAAATGCTCCAAGCATGGTCACATTGACACCAATTTGCGTCTTAGATAGTCCTAAATCGACCAACAATGGTTTAAGAATAGGTCCAGACAATCCATCCGTCACTTTTATGCTACACAATACAAAAAACCAAAGTCTGAGTTCTCGATTTTGAAAAAAATATTTTAAGTAATGACTTAAAGCTTTCACGAAACTTTGAGTTTTAGATGATGAATCATCATCTTGATGATTATTGATACTTTGTGAAGCATGTTGAGGCTCACGATACAATAATACGGGTAGCGTATTAAATGCCACCAAAACAGCCAAGCATAAAAAAGTGGTTTGCCAAGTCAATCCATCTAATACCCACAATATCGCACCCCCTCCCACAATAAAGCCCAATCTTGAACCAATCACTTGGAACATATTGCCTAGATGCTGTTGTTCACCTTTTAGAATATTCACAGCTAAGCCATCGGTTGCTATATCTTGAGTCGCTCCGATACTATTCATCATCAACAATGCCACGAAAAATCCAAAGAGATATTGAGGTTGGTTCAGTGATTGAATGGGGATAAACGATAAGATTATCAGCGTAATCATTGTGAGTAACTGAGTGGGTATAATCCAACTGCGGTAATGCCCTTGATTGAACAAATGATGGCGATCAACCAATGGAGCCCATAAAACTTTGAGTGCCCACGGAGCCATCAGCAATCCAAATCCACCAATATGCGTTAAGGAAACACCTTCAGCACGCAGAATCACGGGCAAAGCATGTGTCATAAATCCTACTGGCAATCCTTGCGCCCAATAGAGTGAAAATAAAAGCACATACATTTTGGTATTTGGTGACATGAAAGAGGTGTCCTACAACTGATGTCTTCTTAATCAATTCGTATTGAGATGTCCTTGTCACTTGGTTCTTATTCTGCCAATGTATCTCATACACAAGATCTTTATAATAAATTTAAAAAGCATTATACAACGCACAATGAACAATAGATTTCCAAAATTGCCATCACAAGTTCCTCAACGCGGTTCAAAGTTGAGTCGAGCAGCGTTCAAACAGCTTTATCTTAGACAAGGCTGGTCTTTTGAAGGAGAATTTCCAAATTTCCCCAAAGCTGTCGCAATTGTGTCTCCGCATACATCAAATTATGATGGACTGTATGCCTTTCTCGCGATGCTTGGCATTGGCATTGAAGTCACAATCTTTGGAAAAGATAGTCTTTTCAAATCTCCACTCAAACATTTACTCAAATGGATCGGGGTGATTCCGGTAAAACGCGATACCCCCCAAGGCTTGACTCAACAAATTGTTCAAGCTATTCATGAACGAGATAAAATTTGGGTGGCAATGGCACCTGAAGGTACACGAAAAAGTGCTAAAAAGATTCGCAGCGGTTTTTATCACATTGCCTTAGGTGCAAATATGCCAGTGGTAATGTTTGCATTTGACTATGATCATAAAGTCATACGATGTTTAGGAAGCCTTGAAATGACGGGAGACTATGAATCTGATCTGCACAAAATATTAGAATATTATCGTGGAAAAATTTCTCCTAAAAATATAAGTCGTTTAGCATTACCCTTTAAAGAACTTTTGTAAAAATGCTAGAAAAATAGACAGCAATCTGTTGAGATATGCCTAAAATTTTGACACTTTTTAGCAGATTAATGTCTATGTCATTGCTCCTCAATCTTCCCAAAATCAGCTTCATTGGCCTGAGTTTATTGGCGCTATCAGGCTGTAACTCTACTGTAAAAAATCCCACACAATCCACTCAAATTCAAGCACGCGAGCCAGTGATCGCCATTGCTCTAGGCGGTGGTGGTGCAAAAGGTTTTGCGCATATTGGTGTATTAAAGGTTTTAGAATCTCATGGTATAAAACCCAAAATTGTTACGGGTACAAGTGCTGGAAGTTTTGTCGGTAGTATTTATGCTTCAGGCAAATCTCCCTATCAACTACAGCAAATTGCACTTCAGCTGAAAGAGTCCGATATTCGTGATTTAACTTTAAATCGACAGGGTGTGGTCCTCGGTCAAAAGCTCCAAGATTATGTCAATCGACAGGTTGGGAACAAACCGATTGAACAATTCTCCATTCGATTTGCTGCAGTTGCCACACGTTTAGATAATGGTAAACGCGCTGATTTCATCAAAGGTAATACAGGTCAAGCCGTAAGAGCGTCATGTAGTATCCCTAACGTCTTTGTTCCAACAACGATTGGCAAAACCAAATATGTTGATGGTGGACTCGTGAGTCCAATTCCAGTTCAAACTGCCAAAAATATGGGTGCAGATATTGTGATAGCAGTTGATATTTCTGCACGCCCTGCAGGCAATAAGCCGATGAGCATGTGGGGACTGTTGGATCAAACGATTAATATTATGGGTCAACAAAGTATCAATACTGAACTCAATGCAGCTACAGTCGTGATTCAGCCAAAAGTTGGCCATTTAGGAACTTTGGATTTGAAAGCCAGCAATGAGGCAATACTTGAAGGTGAGAAAGCAGCGCAACTGAAAATTAAATCAATAGATACCGCAATTGCCAATTTCAAAAAATCTCCTGCTGCTTTCAAACCTGCACCAACAGCTCGCTTTTAAGCATTTTTTATAGGCTTCTCTGCCCTAGTCTGTTATCTTGATATAGATGTTTTCGTCTATAACAAGATAACGATTAGAGTAGATGTATGGACTTATTGATTGAACCTTGGCATTGGTTTGTATTAGGTATTTTGCTCATCCTGTCTGAGCTCATTTTACCGGCCTTTGCTGCACTGTGGTTTGGTATAGCTGCAGTCATTATTAGCATACTGGTGTGGCTATTTCCTTCTATGGGGCTTCCAGCTCAAATTATTTTATGGGTTGTCCTATCGATTTCATGTACGGTGATTTGGTTTAAATTTATTAAACCACTTTCCGTTGATAAGACTAAAGCGGGGCTCTCACGTGAAGCGACAATCGGACAAGTTGGGATGGTGATTCAAATTGGTCATGAACCTGAATTAGTCAAAGTTCGGTTTCAGCTTCCAGTTCTCGGCTCTGACGAATGGAATTGCAGAACACTGAACCCTGTTCAGGTCGGTGATCGTGTCAGAGTTACAGATATTTTAGGTAATGAGCTGGTCGTTCAAGCGCACAATAACCTCAACTCACCGTTATAAACAATAATTCTTAAAGGAGTAGAAATGTCTGGTTCAATTATTGCCATCGCATTTTTGGCATTCGTCGGGATCACTATTTTTAAAGGGGTTCGTATTGTTCCTCAAGGCTATAAATGGATCGTACAACGTCTGGGTAAATACCATACAACCTTAAGTCCAGGTCTAAACTTTGTGATTCCTTATGTTGATGAAGTCGCATATAAAGTCACGACAAAAGATATCGTTCTCGATATTCCATCTCAGGAAGTAATTACAAGAGATAACGCAGTTCTTTTAATGAACGCTGTTGCCTATATCAACATTACTACACCAGAAAAAGCAGTCTACGGTATCGAAAACTATACTTGGGCGATCCAAAACCTTGTCCAAACTTCTTTACGTTCAATCGTCGGTGAAATGGACTTGGATGATGCTTTATCTTCACGTGATCATATTAAAGCGAAGCTGAAAGCAGCAATTTCTGATGATATTTCAGATTGGGGAATTACGCTTAAAACGGTTGAAATCCAAGATATTCAACCATCAGGTACGATGCAATCCGCAATGGAAGCCCAAGCCGCAGCTGAACGTCAGCGTCGTGCGACAGTGACACGTGCTGATGGTGAAAAACAAGCTGCGATTCTTGAAGCTGAAGGTCGTCTTGAAGCATCACGTCGCGATGCTGAGGCTCAAGTTGTACTCGCTGAAGCTTCAGAAAAAGCCATTAATATGGTTACCAATGCCGTAGGCGACAAAGAGATCCCTGTCGCTTATCTACTTGGTGAACAATATGTAAAAGCAATGCAGGATATGGCTAAATCTAATAATGCTAAAACTGTGGTATTGCCTGCTGACATCATGAATACGATTCGTGGGGTAATGGGTCGTAATAATCCTTAAATCGCTCAAACACTCTTCAAAATTTAAAAAGGCAGCTTCGGCTGCCTTTGTTATTGATATGACTCAAGATTCAATTCTTCAGCATTTATTTTAAATTTATGGTTAAATTTCGCATCCTGAAAGATTGCATGAAAACAATCTATCGTCTAACTGCATCATGGAAATTGTATGAGCACCTTTGATCCCACCTTAATCACTTTCTTGTTCTATATTGTCGCCATGGTCGTGATTGGTTTAATCGCGTATCGAGCGACCACGAACTTTTCAGATTATATTTTGGGTGGACGACGCTTGGGAAGTTTTGTAACAGCCCTTTCAGCTGGTGCTTCTGACATGAGTGGCTGGTTACTTATGGGTTTGCCAGGTGCTATTTATCTTTCTGGTCTATCAGAAATGTGGATTGCAATTGGTTTAATTATTGGTGCATGGCTCAACTGGCTGTTAGTGGCAGGACGTCTCAGAGTTCATACTGAAGTTCAACACAATGCCCTTACACTCCCAGATTACTTTTCCAATCGTTTTAATGATCAGAAAAAAATTCTACGAATCGTTTCTGCATTTGTCATTTTAATCTTCTTTGCCATTTATTGTGCTTCAGGCATGGTGGCAGGCGCTCGATTATTTGAAAGTATGTTTGATCTTTCTTACAGCACTGCCCTTTGGATTAGTGCAATTGCAACGATCAGTTACGTTTTTATTGGTGGGTTCTTGGCTGTTTCTTGGACAGACACCATCCAAGCGGGATTAATGATTTTTGCCTTATTGCTTACCCCCATCGTGGCTTTACTGACTTTTTCAGATTTATCTCAAGTGAATTTAGCACTTGAAGCAGCGCGACCAGAAGCAAGCAGTTTAATGGGTAATTTAAGTACCGTCGCAATTATTTCATTACTGGCCTGGGGTTTAGGCTATTTCGGACAACCTCATATTCTCGTACGTTTTATGGCTGCTGATTCAGTTAAATCGATTCCTAATGCTCGTCGTATTGGTATGACTTGGATGATTCTGTGCCTTGGTGGTGCAGTGGCTGCTGGATATGTCGGTATTGCTTATTTTCAGCAAAATCCACAGTTCGCTAATATTGTGAATGCTAACCCTGAAACTGTATTTATGGAGTTAACGAAAGTTCTATTTAACCCATGGATCGCAGGCATTGTATTAGCTGCAATTTTGGCTGCGGTAATGAGTACATTGAGTTGTCAACTTCTTGTATGTTCAAGCACTTTAACCGAAGATTTTTATAAATCTTTCATCCGTAAAACTGCTTCTCAAAAAGAACTGGTTTGGGTGGGTCGCTTGATGGTGCTACTGATAGCTTTACTTGCGATTGTTTTAGCGTCAAACCCTGAATCTAAAGTACTTGGTCTAGTTGCCTACGCTTGGGCAGGCTTTGGGGCAGCATTTGGCCCGCTCATTATTCTGTCTTTATTCTGGAAACGCATGACATTAAATGGCGCTTTGGCGGGGATGATCATTGGTGCAGTGACCGTTATTGTATGGAAAAATATTTGGGCTGATACTGGAATCTATGAAATCATTCCTGGCTTTATTTGCTCTCTCATCGCAATCATTGTTGTGAGTTTATTAGGTAAGCAACCGAACTCAGATGTTACTGACCGATTTGACGAAGCAGACCGATTATATAAAGCGACAAAATAACAAATGAAAAAGAGGACTTTCTGTCCTCTTTTTTTAACTCTTTCGAGCAAGTAAAAAAGCTGAAATTTGTTTAAGTTCAGATGCTGAATCACCAAAATAATCTAAAGCACTAATGGCTTGCTGATGAAGCTTATTTGCATATTCTTTTGCAGCATCTAAACCCAATAAAGCTGGGTATGTTGATTTTTCTACAAGTTCATCTTTTCCAGCGGTCTTTCCAAGCGTTTCAGTATCCGAAACTATATCTAAAATATCATCTTGTACTTGAAATGCTAAACCTAATGCTTGACCAAATTCACGCAATTTCGGTATTCCTGCATCTACACCGTCCATCACTGTCACTGCTGACATCATGATTGCCGCCTGAATCAGTGCACCAGTTTTATTACGATGAATATTTTCCAATGCTTCCTGATCAATTTTCTTGCCTTCTGCTTGCAAATCTAGGACTTGACCACAAACCATCTTAGAAGATGATGTCGCCAATATCTGCATTTGCTTCAACACAATAGAAGGATCTACAGTGACTTGTGTATCAAAAAGGCGACTTCCTAAAACCTCAAATGCCATCGACTGCAAGATATCTCCCGCAAGTAGTGCTGTATCTTCACCATATGCAACATGGCACGTTGGTTGACCACGACGCAACAAATCATTATCCATACATGGTAAGTCGTCATGAGCAAGTGAATAGCAATGAATTAACTCAACTGCAACTGCTGCACGTCGCACAGCAGCAAAATTTTTATGATCTTCACTTAATTCTGCTGTTGCATACGCTAAAGCTGGACGAACCCGTTTTCCACCTAACATGACTGCATGATTTACAGCACTTTTCAAAGGCTCTGGAATGAAAAAAGCATCTAGGGCAATTTTCAGATCCTGTTGGATTTGCTGTTGAGCACGTTGTAATACTTCACTATTCACAGAGATATGTACTGTCACTGCCGTCTTTGAACCTCAAGTTATACCGTTTCATGTCGGTATATATAAAATTGTCCTTATTCTACAACCAATTGTGATTGCTACAAAACACAATGCTGATTTGTTTTATTTAGTGATAGGTTTAAATGAAGAGTGACTATTCATCTAACACATGAATCGAGTTTCGACCCAATACATGTGCAATGTCAACCGCACGATCTAAGGTTTCTAATATTTGCTTTTCTGAGTACATTTTTTGGCAATGAGGATGAAAAATCCCAATCGCACACGTGAGTACCTCATCCTCTTGAGGATCGAAATAAATTTTTTCACGGACCAATGTTTGTTTTAGGCGTTCAGCAATGGTGAGAATTTTCCAAGGAGTCGATTCTTGAATCACCAAGATAAAACTTGCAGAATTCAAACGATAGACTTCTGCTAAATCTTGATTCAACTCCTCTTTAATCAGAGATCCAATACGACTCAAAATTTCATCGCCAATGGTATAACTATTGAGCTGATTAAACTTTTTAAAATTTTCGACTTCAAACTTGATAAAAGAATAATTGTTCCGATCTTGAATAAGGAAGCGATCTTTTAAAAACTGTTCAAATGCCAGCTTATTGTTCATCCCAGTCACAGGATCCAAATATAGCTCTTCAAACAACCTTTTATTATTTTGGATCAAGACACGTTCACGTCTTTTCAATTTTGTTATATCTGCACATACGATCAACACGCAATCCAAAGAGGTTGATTTATCTCTTAAAGCACTAAAATAAATTTGAAAAAAATGCCCTTTTGAATAGAACTCATTTTCAATTTTGTATAAACGTGAATCATTTCGAAACAATTGCAGCGCATCTTGAAATAATTGGTAAACCGTCGTTGATACGAAACCTAATTTCTTTCCGAGTAAATAGAGTGCATCACTCTCATAGATATCAGCAAATAATTGATTTGCACTAATAAATACACCATCATGCTGAACTAGCGCCACAGGCACAGGGATTTTGGCAATCACAGATACCAAATCTAATTTATTTGTAGCATGAATTTGGTTTAGAAACTCTTGATCAATCTTGGGCGTATCCTGCTCAAAATTATTATCCTTCTTCATTGGTCTTTCTCATTTTAATTATTCGTGGAGCGAAGGCTATTCAGCAACTTAATTTTATGAATTCGGTGAATATAATCACGTTGACTTATTTCCTTAATATAACATGTCAAAATTGTCATAGTCTTATTTATTTATGAGTGAATCGTACTGTTAGTAATGCTTTCAGACTAATTTAGTATACTTATCACATATTTTAAGCGCGTAAAAAAACCACTCGAAAGTGGTTTTTTCATCTTAAAACGTATCGCCAGGAATTCGCACCCATCCTTCCATGAGTACTCGAGCACTGCGACTCATAATGGCCTTTTTTACCGTCCATTGGTCATTAATTTTCTCCGCTTCAGCGCCTACTCTGAGTGTTCCAGAAGGATGCCCAAATCTGACTGATTTTTTTTCACCACCACCTGAGGCTAAATTGACTAATGTTCCAGGAATTGCAGCGGCGGTTCCAATCGCTACAGCTGCGGTTCCCATCATGGCATGGTGTAGTTTACCCATAGATAAAGCACGAACCGTCAAGTCGATCTCATCAGCGTGTACTGCTTTTCCGCTAGATGAGATGTAATTTTTAGGCGCAGATACAAATGCAATTTTAGGTGTATGCTGACGTTGAACCGCTTCATCAATATGCTGAATAATACCCATCTTTACAGCACCATAAGCACGAATTTTTTCAAACTTGACCAAGGCCTCGACATCATTATTGATATGATCCTGAAGTTCAGTTCCTTCATACCCTAAGTCTGAAGCACACATAAAAATAGTTGGAATACCCGCATTAATCAGCGTCACCTGAAAGCGACCAATATCTGGGACTTCCAGCTCATCAACCACATTTCCTGTGGGAAACATGGCAGCCCCATCCTCTCCATCATCTGCGGGATCTAAAAATTCTATTTGCACCTCTGCAGCTGGAAATGTTACCCCATCAAGCTCGAAATCACCTGTTTCCTGAACCTGACCATTTGTGATTGGGACATGCGCAATAATCGTTTTCTGAATATTGACCTGCCAAATCTTTACCGTACAAATTCCATTCTCTGGGATCTTTTCTGCACTCACGAGACCATTTGAAATCGCAAATGAGCCTACAGCAGCCGTAAGATTGCCACAATTACCACTCCAATCGACGAATGGTCGATCAATTGCAACCTGTCCAAAAAGATAATCTACATCATGATCAGATTGAGCGCTTTTAGAGAGAATGACTGTCTTACTGGTACTAGATGAAGCACCACCCATTCCATCAATTTGTTTGCCATAAGGATCAGGGCTTCCTATCACACGTAATAAGATTTGATCTCTTGCTTTACCTGGAACTTGAGCTTCTTTGGGTAAATCATTTAAGTTAAAGAAAACACCTTTACTCGTTCCTCCACGCATATAAGTGGCTGGAATTTTAATTTGTGGTGTTGAACTCATAGCTCATTCCTTCTCTTTTAATATTTGTTATCAATCGTGATTTTTAGTTCAACACAGTATAAATGATTTTTTATGTGGACATGAGCACTTAACACTATGGTATGAATTTCCATCAATTACGATAGATTAAATTTAATTCACTCTAACAAAAATAAACTCTAATAAAATTAAATGATTGATTAAAAAATAATTAAATCATTTTTCTATAATAATTTTATTTTATTTAAATCATAAAAAACATTCATGAACGCTGACGTACTAGGCTAATGCAATTTGATCTATTACAATCTTGTAACTTATTTCAATCGTCGGGCTGAATACTTTGAATAACAAGTCTTCACAACTTCAGCGTGGCTTAAAGAATCGTCATATCCAATTAATCGCTATGGGTGGTGCAATTGGTACAGGCTTATTTTTAGGTTCCGCACACGTGATCCAATCTGCCGGCCCATCTATTATTTTGGGTTATGCAATTGGTGGTTTAATCGCTTTTTTAATTATGCGCCAATTAGGCGAAATGATTGTTCATGAACCTGTTGCAGGATCATTTAGTCATTTTGCAAATAAATATTGGGGTAAGTTTCCTGGATTCCTAGCAGGTTGGAACTATTGGATTCTTTATATTTTGGTCGCGATGACCGAATTAACAGCTGTTGCAAAATATATTAACTATTGGTGGCCTCACATTCCTGCTTGGTCATCAGTTCTTTTCTTCTTTATTATCATTACCTTAGTTAACCTCTGTAATGTTAAATTTTATGGAGAATCAGAGTTTTGGCTGTCTATTATTAAAGTAGCAGCTGTCGTGTCGATGATTATCTTCGGTTTATTCTTGTTGTTTACAGCAGGATCTGACTCTACTGCATCATTCAGTAATCTTTGGACTCACGGTGGTTTCTTCCCTCATGGATTCGAAGGTTTATTCTTCATGTTGGCATTCCTGATGTTCGCCTTTGGTGGTATTGAACTGATTGGTATGGCGGCAGCTGAGGCTGAAAATCCAGAGAAAACGATTCCTAAAGCAATTAATCAAGTTGTTTTCCGTATTCTGATTTTCTATGTTGGGTCGCTTACAATTCTTCTTTCTTTAGTTCCATGGAATCAACTGCAACTTGGTGGTCTAGATAAAAGCCCATTCGTAATGATCTTCAGTCAACTGGGTATTGATTGGGCTGCTCACCTGCTCAACTTTATTATTTTGACTGCTGCGCTATCGGTATATAACAGTGGAATGTATGCGAATAGCCGTATGCTTTTTGGTTTAGCAAAACAAGGTAATGCCCCTAAAATTTTTGAAAAAACCAATAAACAAGGTGTACCTGTTCCAGCGGTATTGTTGTCAGCGGTGTTAATTTTCGGATGTGTTTTATTAAACTATTTTGCACCTGAAGATGCTTTAAGTAATTTAATTTATATTGTTGTTGGTGCTCTAGTACTTAACTGGGCGATGATTGCGTTGACTCACTTGAAATTTAAACAAGCGATGAAACTGTCAAATACCACTTCAAAATTTCCTGCTCTATGGTCACCAGCCAGTAACTATTTGGTTCTTGGGTTTATTATTGTCGTGCTTTACATCATGTGGACTCAGGGCTTAAGCGGTGCTGTGATCATGATTCCGATCTGGATTATCCTGATGTTGGTATTATTTAAATTACTTTACCGAAAATAGTAAGACGCATTAAAAAAGTTATTGCTAAGCAATAACTTTTTTCAAAAATTTTTTGATCAGATTAGTATGCGTCCTTAGCTTAACTGGATAGAGCAGTTGCCTCCTAAGTGACCGGCGTGGGTTCGAGTCCCGCAGGGCGCACCATTTTCTTAGATTAATACACTTATCAACAAATTGACCCAAAATAAAAAAAATAATGTCATTTCAGTCAAATTTTTGTTGCATCTCATTACCTTTATGATATGTTGTTTGTAGAGCAAAAAATAAACATTTAAGCATAAATCGTTTATTTATCAGCTCTTAAGGAAATAACTAAAAAAATTCTATTAAATTAAAAATTCACATTATCTAAGGATAGATAACATGAAATTAAAAACCATCAGTGCATCTGTATTATTTGCTTTATTACCGATTTCTGGGGCTTATGCAGCCGCTATGGATCGCTCAGGTCAATCGATAGGAGCATTTTTACAACCAAATAACTACTTTGAAGCAGGTATCTCCATTATTGACCCTGATGTATCTGGAAAAAATCAATTGGGTCCAATTAGTGATATGGCTGAGGATTATTACTTCCCAAGTGCTGCATTAAAACTGCAATTAAATGAAAAATTCTCTTTCGGCTTACTCTATGATCAACCCTTTGGAGCATCAGCCTATTACACAGATGGATTACTTCCAGGATTACTGCCAGATAGTACACTTCCTCTCTCTTCAACAGAGGTTAAAGTAAATTCAAATAACATATCAGCTATTGTTGGGTTTCAACCTAATGAAAATTTGAATATTTATGGCGGTGGTGTATATCAGGATGTGAGAGGTAATTTAACTTTATCTAGTTTAGCGAATTATCAGGCTCATTTTAAAAGAGATGAAGGTTATGGTTGGTTAGCTGGTGTTGCATATCAAATCCCTGAAATAGCTTTAAAAGCATCCTTAACATATAGATCTGAAATTGACCATAGTTTGGAAACTACGGAAGATGCCAATGGTTTGATAAACGCTTATTCAAGTTATTTTGGTTATCCTAGTTTTATTGTTGAGAGCATAGTTGGACCTCAAGTAGCTCAAGTACTAACTAATCTTAAAAATTTAGATTCGAGTGGGGCATTAAATACACCTTCTCAGAATACTAAAATCAGCACTCCACAATCAGTTAATTTAGACTTTCAAACAGGCATCATGGCAAACACCGTTGCTTTTGCAAATGTTCGATGGGTTGAATGGGGAGGTCTAAAAATTGATATTGATAAATTTAGATTGTTAACACAAGCTGTTACTAGTCAAGGACAAAATATTATTGAATATGATAAAGATCAATGGTCTGCAACGGTTGGCGTTGGTCGTAAGATTAATGAAAAATGGGGCGGTGCATTATCCGCAGGTTGGGATTCTGGAGCTGGGAATCCAGTAACCGCACTTGGACCAACAGAAGGCTACTGGAATCTAGGTTTGAGTGCTCAGTTTAGCCCTACTCCTGCAACCTTTATCGGTGGCGGTGTAAAATATTTTTGGTTAGGAGATGCTGATGGCCGATCTGTTGGTCGTGAAGTGGGTAAGTTTGAAGATAACAATGCTTGGGCATATGGTCTAAAAATAGGTTATCGTTTCTAAATGCCATTTATTTTTCAAAAGAGCACTTTTGTGCTCTTTTTTTATTTAATCATGAATGCCATTGACTGACTGTATAGTTCATTTAAGTATTAACGATAAGATAGTGTCATTCAAAATTAAATCACACATAAATTCAATAATTTATATAAAAATAAAATTCCTATTATTTTTATCAGAATTAAAATTCAATTATAAATTTATTTCCTTAGAGTATTTACTCTGATTCTTAATGTGTTATTTTGTGAACATAAGATTTAGGATCAGTTTAAGATAACTAATCCTCAATTCAATTGGAAAATACAAAATAATTCATTGAAGAAGATCAGGGAAAATTCAAGTGAAATTAACAAAATTATCAGCTGCTGTATTATTCGGTTTAGCATCATCAGGCACTTTTGCTGCTGCATTAGATCGTTCTGGACAATCTATTTCATCATTCCTTCAACCAGGAAATTACTTTGAAGCAGGTATCTCAATTTTAGATCCATCTGTCTCTGGTAAAGATTTATCGGGTAATCATACTGGAGATATGGCTGGTGATTACTACTTCCCTACCGCAGCTTTAAAAATACAAGCGACTGATAATATTTCAGTGGGTCTTTTATATGATCAACCTTTTGGTGCAGATGCTGAATACACAGGAACAAATAATTTTGTCGCTAGCCCAGCCGATGGTGTATTACCTGGAACTGCTTTGACAAATGGATTACCAGTAGTGACTGCTAATCCAACAGGAAGCTTTAACGGTATACCTGTAATCACAGATCCGTCTACTGGATTACCAGTTGCAATCGGTTTAGGAACTCAAATAACTGGAAACACATCTGTCGAAGTTGATACTCAAAACTTATCACTGATTTTAGGCTACCAACCTACAGAAAATTTTAACTTTTATGGTGGTGCAGTCTATCAAACAGTTAAAGGTAACGTAAAACTTCGTGGTTCAGCATATAGCTTATTTAATGGTTATGATGCTGATATTCCTGAAGACAATGCCTTTGGATGGTTAGCTGGCGCAGCATATCAAATTCCTGAGATTGCGCTTAAAGCATCGATTACTTATCGTTCCGAAATTGATCATAAAGTCAATGTTAATGAAAGTATTCCTCTCATTGCGCCTCTAGGTTCTTTACTAGTGGCTTCTGGAGCATTACCAGGTTCAGCTTTAGCAGGTCTTAATTCATCTGGTGAAACTAAAATCACTACACCACAATCTGTAAATTTAGATTTACAATCTGGCATTATGGCTAACACGGTTGCTTTCGCTAATATCCGTTGGGTAGACTGGTCAAGTTTCTCTATACGCCCTCATAAATTTGGTCAATTATCAGAGCTTGCTGGTGGACTATTACCATCTTTGGGCAAACCTAATGGATTTAACCTAGTTGATTATTCTAAAGATCAATGGTCTGTAACAACAGGTGTAGGTCGTAAATTTAACGAGCAATGGGCTGGTAATGTTTCAGTTGGATGGGATTCAGGTGCAGGCAATCCTGTAACGACACTTGGACCAACAGAAGGTTATTGGAATGTAGGTTTAGGTCTTCAATATAGCCCTACTCCAGCTACGTTTATTGCAGGTGGTGTTAAATACTTCTGGTTAGGTGATGCTGATGCTCAGACAGGTGCACATAGCGCAGCAGGAAAGTTTGAAGACAATGACGCTTTAGCTTATGGTCTTAAAATCGGCTATAAATTCTAATCATTCATCAATAAAAAAAGACCACAATCATGTGGTCTTTTTTTATTTTTATACAAGTATAAATTAATTGTCTGTTATATCATCATTTAAAATAAGAAAACGACTCAAACTACAATTCCTTTTTTGCTCAATAATACTTTTTAAAAACATGGACATAATTATTTAATCTCATAACTTGATGATGAAGCAATATAAATTTGATTATATTTCAATCATTTCCGAGTATTTACTCTTTTTTTATTTATGTTATTTTTCATGCAATTTTTTCGCCATATGGCATTCATGGATGAACATCATGAAATTTAAAGTACTTTCATACTCAGTCTTATTGTCTACGCTCCCATTAACTTCAATTTACGCCGCAGGATTAGATCGTTCAGGTCAGTCGATTTCAGCATTTCTCCAATCAGGTAATTATGCAGAAGCTGGCATTTCTGTTTTAGATCCCACCGTTAAAGGTTCTTCCACAGTGATTAATAAAATCACTGGTCAGGATTTAACAGGCGAAAAAATTACCGATATGGGCAGTGATTATTATTTTGTAAACACTGCTCTTAAACTACAGATTACTGACCAAGTTTCTTTAGGATTAATTTACGATCAGCCTTTTGGTGCAGATGCATTATACGATGCTAAAAATCAATCATTTGGCAATAGTTTAAGTGGGACATCAGTTGAAGTTAAGACACAAAATTTAACTGCACTCATTGGTTATCAACCCACTGAAAATTGGAATTTTTATGCTGGTCCAGTATGGCAAACAGTTGAAGCTGATATCAATTTAAAAGGTAGTGCATACCAAGTCTTAAATGGCTATAACATCCATGTAGACCAAAAAGAAGCTTACGGCTGGATTGCAGGTACTGCATACCAAATTCCAAAAATTGCATTAAAAGCATCTATCACTTATCGCTCTGAGATTAAACACAAAGCTCAGTCGAATGAAACCTCGCTCCTTCCACTTTACGCCGATGCATTAAAAAAGCCTGAGTTTAATAGATTAGATAAGATCGCTGCAGTAACTGAAGCAGTTACTCCACAATCTGTAAATATTGATTTACAGTCTGGAATTGCAACAAACACTTTGGCGTTTGCTAACCTGCGTTGGGTTCATTGGGATCAATTTACGGTTACTCCTAAATTACTTGGATTAGTTGGACAGGACCTCATTTCGTATTCCGATGATCAGTACTCTGCAACCTTAGGTGTTGCACATAAATTTAATGATCAATGGGCAGCAACCACAACTGTAGGCTATGACTCTGGAGCTGGAAACCCTGTAACCACTTTAGGTCCAACTGAAGGTTATTGGAGTGTAGGCTTAGGTGGTCAATTCAACCCATCACAGCAAAGCTTTATTCAAGCTGGTGTTAAATATTTCTGGTTAGGCGATGCAACTGCACAAACGGGTGGCATAAATGTTGGAGAATTCAGCAACAATTATGCATTAGGTTATGGCATGAAAATCGGGTATCGATTCTAACATTTGTTATAAGAAAAGGACGCTAAAGCGTCCTTTTTTCAAAGTAATAACTTAGGCTGGAATATCACGTACAGAAGCGTTGCGAATCGCTTCTTTCAATGCAGCATAACCATTAATCGCAGGAAATTGTGGGAATTCTGCAATTACATTATCCGGCGCATCAAATAAGAAACCTTGATCTGCTTCACCGAGCATCGTAGTATCGTTATACGAGTCGCCTGCAGCAATTACACGGAAATTTAAACCGTGTAAAGCTTGCACTGCTTTACGTTTTTGATCAGGTTGACGTAGTTTATAATTTGTAATCATACCATTTTCGTCAGTTTCTAATTTGTGACAGAAAATCGTAGGCCAACCCAATTGTTTCATCAATGGATGAGCAAATTCATAGAATGTGTCAGATAAAATGATCAGTTGGAAATGTGTACGAACCCATTCAACAAACTCTTTAGCGCCTTCAAACGGTCCCATATCTGCAATAACAGCTTGAATGTCATTTAAACCTAAACCATGTTGTTTAAGAATATTTAAACGCTGAGTCATGAGCACATCGTAGTCTGGAATATCTCGAGTTGTTGCTTCAAGCTCTTTAATTCCTGTTTTTTTTGCAAAATTAATCCAAATTTCAGGAACCAAAACGCCTTCAAGATCTAGACAAACGATTTCCATGATACTGCCCTCAGCATTAATAAAATTTGCAATATCATAGCCGAAGATTGTTGAATATCGATGTAATTTTTTAAATCTATTTTATTCATAAGTATTTATTTTTATTTCATAAGATAAATCTCTGAATTCAACTAAAATATACATCAAATATTTTAATATAGGACTTGTTGTTTCCAAGCCCAAGCCTATATCGCCAGGATTCTCATGACTACCATTCCAAGCATAGATTTAATTGATGCACTTGCATCAGAGTATGAAGATAAATCCCCATCGGAAATTATAGCCTTAGCTTTAAATCAAACAGGTGAAATTGCCATTTCATTTTCAGGTGCTGAAGATGTTGTATTGATTGATATGGCTGCAAATTTAGGTAAACCTTTTCGCGTGTTTAGTCTTGATACAGGTCGCTTGCATTCAGAAACTTATCAATTTATTGAGACTGTTCGTAAGCACTATAATATCAATATTGAAATATGTTTCCCTGAAGCTGAAGCTGTTCAGAATCTGGTCAACGAAAAAGGACTGTTTAGCTTTTATCAAGATGATCATAAAGAGTGTTGTGGTATCCGTAAGGTTCAACCTCTTCGTAAAAAGTTAGCAACACTTGATGGTTGGATCACAGGTCAACGTAAAGATCAAAGTCCGGGTACACGTACTGAAATTCCAGTGATTCAAGCTGATCTAGGTTTTTCAGGTGAAGGTAAACAACTCATTAAATACAACCCTTTGGCGAATTGGACGAGTGCTGACGTTTGGAATTATATTCGCATGATGGAAATTCCATATAATCCATTGCATGAAAAAGGTTTTATTTCAATTGGATGTGAACCATGCACGCGTCCAGTACTTCCAAATCAGCACGAGCGTGAAGGTCGTTGGTGGTGGGAAGAGGCAACGCATAAAGAATGTGGTTTACATTCAGGTAATTTAAAAAAGTAAAAACTGTCTCACAAAGTTTTAAGCCACTGATTTAAAGTGGCTTTTTTGTACTGACCATTCATTAAAAAAATTTATGCCCCCTCCAACAAATACGTCTATACTGATCTCTTGGATTGATAATTCTAAAAAACAATTTTAGAAATTTGCAGTGAGGCAAACCTAGACTATGCGCCCATTACACCCGCTTGATTTTATTTTCTTATCTTTGGAAAAAAGACAACAGCCCATGCATGTTGGCGGATTATTTTTATTTGAAATTCCAGAAGATGCGCCACCAACCTTTATTCAAGATTTAGTGGCAGATATTCGCAACTCAAAATCTATTCCAATTCCACCGTTTAATAATAAATTAAACGGACTGTTTTGGGACACAGACACTGAATTCGATCTTGATCATCACTTCAGACATATTGCTCTACCACATCCTGGTCGTATTCGTGAGCTACTCACCTACATTTCCCAAGAGCACAGTTCATTAATTGATCGAGCTAAGCCATTATGGATGTGTCATATCATTGAGGGTATTGAAGGCAATCGTTTCGCCATGTATTTCAAAATACATCATGGGATGGTCGATGGTATTGCAGGCATGCGTTTAATTGAAAAATCACTCTCTCATGATCCAAATGCAAGAAGTATCGTTCCGCCATGGTGTGTCGAAGGTCCGCGTGCTAAGCGACTTAAAACACCTAAAGTAAGCCGTGCAAAACAAATCTTGTCTAATTTGAAAGGTCAAGTGCAGTCTACACCGGGTGTATTCAAAGTGCTGTCTGAAACTGTCTTTAAAGATATGGGACGTAATCCGGACTATGTATCTA
This sequence comes from Acinetobacter sp. DSM 11652, assembly GCF_900109815.1. Taxonomy (NCBI): domain Bacteria; kingdom Pseudomonadati; phylum Pseudomonadota; class Gammaproteobacteria; order Moraxellales; family Moraxellaceae; genus Acinetobacter; species Acinetobacter sp. DSM 11652. Next base: position 128,889 of record NZ_FOBK01000006.1, on the reverse strand, counting down.
GTTTTCAAGCCCCAAGTAGTATTCTGAATCAAAAAGTCAGCTCATCACGTCGTTTCGCTGCTCAGTCCTATGAGTTTAAGCGTCTCAATCATATTTCAAAATCACTGGGTGTGACCATTAACGATATTGTGCTTGCGATTTGTTCCGGTGCTTTACGTGAATATTTAATCAGTCAAAGTGCTTTACCAGAAAAACCATTAATCGCTATGGTTCCTGTCTCCGTTCGTACGGATGATTCAGACATGTCAAATCGTATTACGATGATTCTGGCGAACTTAGCGACACATAAAGCCGATCCATTAGAACGACTCGATCTTATTCGTCGTAGCGTAATGAATGCGAAACAAAAATTCAAACGCATGACTTCAGATCAGATTCTCAACTATAGTGCCTTCGTATATGGTCCTGCAGGTTTAAATATCATCTCTGGTTTAGCACCTAAACGTCAGGCCTTTAACCTCGTTATTTCTAATGTTCCAGGGCCTAAAGAGCCGCTGTATTGGAATGGTGCACGTTTGGACGCACTCTACCCTGCTTCTATCGTACTTGATGGTCAAGCATTGAATATTACAATGACCAGTTATATGGATAAATTAGAAGTCGGTTTAACCGCATGTCGAAATGCTTTGCCTAAGATGCAAAATTTATTGACCCATTTAGAAGATGAGATTCAACGATTTGAAAAAATTGTGGGTCTACCTGAAGATGAAAAACCGCAGATTATGAAAAAGGCTACTAAGCGTAGTGCAGCAAAGAAACAAGTAGTAGCGGATATAGAGATTCCAAATGAAAAACCAGCTTAAGGCTGTATATTTCGATATTTACAAAAAAATTAAGGGGCTTTAAAAAGGCCCCTTAATTTTTAATATTACGACACTGCTTGATTAATTGCTGACAGAGAGAAACGACCATCGCTTGTGTAACTCGAATTTCTTGACCTTGATCGTTGAGCATCAAGCAAGCGCTTTTGTTTGAATCCACAATTTGACGATGGCTACCCGCTAATTGTTCCGTTAAATTCATACCCACTTTGACCTCACTTTGCTAAGACAACATCGCTGTCTTTGGCTATTCGATTTGATTTCTTAAGTATTGAGAAATCGAGATCGAATGTAAAATCTCAGTTGTAACAAGTGTTTAACGATATTCTGTTACAATTTCAATTCAAAATGATATCGTATTGCTCTTGCGTGTATAAATTTTCGACTTGGAACTTAATGACACGTTTCACAAAATGCTCTAAATCAGAGACGGCCGCAGCTTCTACGGTTAATAATCGATCCACAACCGATGGATGCGCAACGACAGTAAAGTCAGTCTGAGACTCAAAATCTCGAGCATATCTTAATATCTCTCGAAAGATTTCGTAACAAACAGTCTCGGCACTTTTCACATAACCACGTCCCTGACACGTTGGACAAGACTCACATAACAAATGTTCAAGTGATTCACGCGTCCGTTTACGCGTCATTTCTACTAAGCCAAGCTCAGACACTTGGGTGATTTTAGTTTTTGCATGGTCACGTTCTAAGACTTTTTCAAATTGCTTAAGCACTTCATCACGGTGTGAGGCCTCTTGCATATCAATAAAGTCAATAATGATAATTCCACCTAAGTTGCGCAGTCTGAGTTGACGCACAATGACTTGTGTCGCTTCCATGTTGGTCTTAAAGACGGTGTCCTCAAGAGAGCGTCCACCTACATATGAGCCTGTATTGACGTCAATAGTGGTCATGGCCTCCGTCTGATCAATCATGAGATAACCACCAGACTTTAAAGCAACACGTGTTTGCAGTGCTTTTTGAATATCTGTTTCAACATTGTATAAGTCGAATATCGGACACTCACCAGGATAATGTTTCAGACGATCAACCATATTTGGTACAAACTCAGCCACGAACTCTTGTAGCTTGCCAAACACTTCTCTTGAATCGACTTGAATTTTTACCGTATCTTCATTTGCCAGATCACGGATGATACGTTGAGGAAGTGGTAGCTCTTCAAAGATAAGTGATGGCACCACGACACTTTTTTGTTTACGTTGAATAAATTCCCAAAGTTTTGCCAAATACGCCATATCTTGCGCAATAGCGGCTTCTTCGATCCCCTCTGCTGCAGTTCGTACAATGACAGAACCGGGTAACTTATGTTCAGCTTGAATACGCTCAATGATCGAACGTAAACGATCACGCTCTTCTTCTGATTCGATTCGCTGAGACACGCCAGTATGATGTCCATAAGGCATCATCACCAAATAGCGAGAAGGAATGGAAAGATCAGTACTTAAACGCGCACCTTTCGTGCCTAACATATCTTTCATGACCTGCACTGTCAGAATCTGACCTGGTTGCAGAAGATCAAAGACATTTGGCGTCGGTTGATTACGAGGCCAAATCATGTCATTGATATGTAAAAAAGCAGTACGAGATAAGCCAATGTCTACAAATGCCGCTTGCATACCAGGCAATACACGTACAACTTTGGCTTTATAAATATTCCCGACTAAACCACGTTTAGCGTTGCGTTCAACAAATAGTTCGTTGACCGTCCCATTTTCAACTAACGCCACCCGACACTCCATTGGGGTGACGTTAATCAACAACTCGTCAGACATAAAAAACACTCAAAACATTATAAAAATTTTTTAAAAGGTTAATTTAGTGCCTTAACCACTTTTCAATATTTGATTCAGTAACTGTGATGTTTCATGTAAAGGCAAACCCACCACATTGGTGTAGCTACCTTCAATACGAGGAACGAACTTTGCGGCGATTCCTTGTATTGCGTAAGCCCCTGCTTTTCCTACAGGTTCCCCAGTTGACCAATATTCTTCCATATCATGATGACTGAGTGATTGAAAATCAACCTTTGTCCTCACTACCGTACTTATTGTTTTATGTTGTGAAGCCACACAAAGGCCACTGAGAACTTCATGCTGACGCCCTGACAAGGATTGCCAAATTTCAAACGCATGTTGCTTCGAGTCAGGTTTGCCAATAATTTGTCCATCTAAACTGAGGCTTGTATCTGCAGCAATGACCACCGCATCTGGAAATCGCGCTAAAACAACCTGAGCTTTTTGTTCTGCTAAACGTCGAACATAATCATGCGCTTGCTCACCATCATGTACAGACTCATCGATTTCTGGACTAAAAATATCAAATTTAAGTCCAAGCTGTGCAAGCAATTCTTTACGCCGAGGCGAGCTCGACGCCAGGATTAAATTCGCCATTTTCGGAGCAAATAATACAAGATGGGCCAAGTTAAAATACTGCTCATTAGTGGCTGCCAATGACGAGTTATCGAAAATTGCATATCGGAAATAATTTGTGCAAAAAGGACATAAATCAAATGTGCCAATATAGCAACACTAGCGATTGCCCAAGTATTTCCAAACGTCATTAAACGGCGTTCACGCACAAACCAACGGATGGTAAATGTTAGTAAAACGAAGCTTAACGCATGTAATCCAAGGGGTGCATCAAGCAGTAAATCGGTAAATAATCCAACTGCAAAAGCAAACCAAACGCCACACCATGTCGGTTGAAGCAAGATCCAATACACCGTAATCATCAACATGATCAGCGGTCGCCATCCTGCCAATGTATAAGACAGAGGATACACCACCAACACTGAACCAATAATGATTGAAAGCACGATGATCCATAGAGGATCACGTGTTTTAACTGATGATATTTTTTTAGCGCTGAGCATGAGGTTGCTCCATGGCTAATGAGTCTGAGAACAGTACCACCACATGGTGTCCACCTGCCAACTGAGCTGCAGGTTTCACGTCTATCTGCGCAAACTCACCGGTATTTTCACGCTTAACTTTGGATACTGTTCCGACCAAATAACCCGCAGGAAAATGTTGTCCTAAACCTGAACTATACACCTTGTCCCCGACTTTGACGTTAGCGCTGGTCGGTACATATTCCATTTTCAGACGACCTAAATCACCAGTGCCTGACACAATGGCACGCATGCCAGAGTTTTCAAGACGTACAGATAGAGAGTGTTCTTTATCAGACAGCAACATGACACGACTACTGTGCGGATAAACATTGATGATCTGACCCATGATACCGTTATCATCCAACACCGTTTGCCCGACACGCAGTTGGCTCGCAGCACCGCGGTTAATGATAATGATATGACGTAATGGATCAGCATCTGTGCCGATCACCTCAGAGATTTCCATACGACCGTCAATGATCAAAGGCGTATCCAATAATCCACGTAAGCGCGTATTTTCAGCGGAGAGTTCTGAGAGTTTTTGAAGGCGAACCTGAGCCTGAAGCAGCTCTGCCTGCATCGCAGTATTCTCACGACGCAGTTGCGCTTCAGACTTGGTTTGTTGACTGAGCCATTCTTTCGATAAAACGGGATAGCTTGCAATGGCATAAATGGGATTGTATGCCGCGTACAAGACATCTCTTGCTGGTTGAATCAAGTGTGGAGCGCGCCAATTAAACATTAACACGAACAAACACACGATGACTGCAATGATGAAAGAGCGAAAAGATGGCGGTTGTCTTGAAAACAGATTCGGTTGCACCGCCTCGTCCTTAAATTAAATTACAGAAAATTAACCAACAAACAGCATGTCATGGTTCGGGTTGTCGAAGAGTTCTAAGACTTTACCACCACCACGTGTTACGCAAGAAAGCGGATCTTCAGCAACTACTACTGGCAAACCTGTTTCTTGTGACAATAACTTGTCTAAGTTACGTAATAACGCACCACCACCAGTCAACACAATACCGCGCTCCGCGATATCTGATGACAACTCAGGAGGTGTTTGTTCAAGCGCAGATTTCACTGCAGAGACAATGCTTTGCAATGGATCAGTGATTGCTTGAGTAATTTCATCAGAAGTCACCGTAATTGCGCGCGGAACACCTTCCGCCAAGTTACGACCACGAACTTCGATTTCTAGCACTTTGCCATCTTCATCCGGAAGCGCCATACCCACTTCTTTCTTAATGGTTTCAGCCGTTGTTTCACCAATGACGCAACCGTGTGCTTTACGAACATAATGAATAATTTGTTCGTCAAATACATCACCACCAATTCGTAATGAGTCTGCATAGACACAACCTTGCAATGAAATGATTGCAATTTCAGTTGTACCACCACCCACGTCTACGACCATCGAACCACACGCTTGCTCAACTGGCATGCCTGCACCAATCGCTGCTGCCATTGGCTCTTCGATTAAACGTACATCACGTGCACCTGCATTGAATACAGCCTCACGAATCGCACGACGCTCAACCAAAGTTGATTTACATGGCACACACACCACAACACGCGGCGCTGGTGGGAAAAGACGCTTTTCATGCACTTTACCAATAAATTGGTTTAACATGGTCTCAGTGACTTCGAAATCCGCAATCACACCATCTTTCATTGGACGAATTGCAGAAATATTCGCAGGGGTACGACCAAGCATTTGCTTAGCATCCAAGCCAACAGCGGCAACTATTTTTTGTGAACCACTGTGACGAATTGCCACAACAGTCGGTTCATTTAATATAATGCCCCGTCCTGGCGCATAAATTAGTGTATTAGCGGTGCCTAAATCTATGGCTAGATCTGGCGAAAACAAGCCAATTAGTCGTTTTAGAATCACGGGTCGTTCTCAGTTCAACGTTATATAGACGTAAGATGGCAACTTTAACTAAATGTGATGCTTTGGACAAGTCAATCGCTTATTATAACGCATGATATTTTGAATATTTTTATTACTGATTAGGTGAGACAGCATGTCAGCATCAGATGCTCAGCAATCTGCAGATTTAAATGCACAAACCGTTTCAAGCATTGCACACTTAGCACGCTTGTCTTTGGATGACACTCAATCTGCTGAATATGCTCAAAGTTTGAATAAAATTTTAGGAATGATGGAAACCTTGAAAGGCATTGATACCGAAGGTGTTGAGCCATTAAAGAGCCCATTTGACCATCCGCAGCCATTACGTGAAGACGCTGTGTCTGAACAAAACCATCGTGATGACTATCAAGCCGTTGCACCAGCTGTGCAAGACGGTTTGTATCTTGTTCCACGTGTAATTGAATAATTGTTCAGTTTTGCCCTATTTAAATTTTAGTTAAGAATTTTTCTCATGACAGATTTACATCGCTTATCGGTTCGTGAACTTATCGATGGTTTAGCAAACGCTAAATTCTCTTCACGTGAATTGACGCAACATTATTTAAACCGTATTGAAAAAATTGATGCGCAAGTCAAATCTTATGTCACTGTGACTGCTGAACAAGCATTGGCTCAAGCTGATGCAGCTGATGCAGCGATCAAAGCAGGTACAGCAACCACTTTGACTGGTTTACCTATTGCACATAAAGATATTTTCTGTACGCAAGGCATTAAAACCACGGCTGGTTCTAAAATGCTAGACAACTTTATCTCTCCGTACGACGCAACCGTTGTAGCGAAAGCTAAAGCTGCGGGCCTAGTGACTTTAGGTAAAGTGAACATGGACGAATTTGCCATGGGTTCTACATCAGAATCATCTTACTTCGGTGCAACGGCGAACCCTTGGGCTTTAGATCGTGTCCCAGGCGGGTCATCAGGTGGTTCTGCTGCGGCTGTAGCAGCTGACCTTGCACCGTTTGCGACTGGTACAGATACAGGTGGTTCAATCCGTCAACCTGCATCGTTCTGTGGCCTTACAGGCTTAAAACCAACCTATGGTCGTGTATCACGTTTCGGTATGATTGCCTATGCATCATCACTTGACCAAGGTGGCCCAATGGCGCGTTCAGCAGAAGACTGTGCGTACCTTATGAACGTGATGGCAGGACATGATGCAAAAGATTCAACATCTGTACAAAAAGATGCTGATGACTACGTTGCAAACTTGAACGGCACGTCTGTAAAAGGATTACGTATTGGTATTCCAAAACAGTACTTTAATGTTGAAGGTTTAGCTGCTGACGTTAAAGCACGTGTTGAAGAATCTCTAAAAAAATTGGAAGAGATGGGCGCAACGCTTGTTGAAATTGACCTCAACATGACTGAGGCATATGTTCCAACCTATTACCTGATTGCCCCTGCTGAAGCATCGTCTAACTTGTCACGTTTTGACGGCGTACGTTATGGCTACCGCTGTGAAGATCCAAAAGACATCATGGACTTGTACAAACGTTCTCGTTCTGAAGGTTTTGGTGCTGAAGTTCAACGCCGTATCTTGATTGGTACTTATGCGCTTTCCGCAGGTTATTACGATGCCTACTATGTGAAAGCTCAAAAAGTACGTCGTTTAATCCAACAAGATTTCTTAAAAGCATTCGAGTCTGTTGACGTGATTGCTGCGCCTTCTGCGCCGACAACGGCGTATAAGATTGGTGCAAACCTTTCTCCAGTTGAAATGTACTTGGGCGATATCTATACCATCGCGGTCAACCTTGCAGGTCTTCCTGCGATTAACGCGCCTGTTGGTTTTGATCAAAATAATTTACCTGTTGGCTTACAGTTGATTGGTAACTACTGGTCAGAATCTCAATTGTTGTCTGTGGTGCACCAATACCAACAAGCAACTGATTGGCACACCAAACGCGCTGCAATTGCTGAGGAGAATGCATAATGGCGAAGAACAATGCAAAACCTAAATCAAATTTGATTGATGGTTGGGAAGTCGTTATTGGTATTGAGATTCACACTCAACTTGCGACTAAATCTAAAATCTTCTCAGGTTCTTCAACTGAATTTGGTCAAGACCCAAACACTCAAGCGAGCCTTGTTGATTTGGCAATGCCGGGCGTACTGCCTGTATTGAATAAAGAAGTGGTTGATCTTGCGATTCGCTTTGGTTTGGGTATCGATGCGTATATCGACCAAGCGTCTGTATTTGCACGTAAAAACTACTTCTACCCTGACTCGCCAAAAGGCTACCAAATCAGCCAAATGGACAACCCGATTGTGGGCTTGGGTCATATCGACATCCAACTTGAAGATGGTACAGTTAAACGCATTGGCGTGACACGTGCGCACCTTGAGGAAGATGCGGGTAAATCGATCCATGACCAATTTGAAGGCATGTCAGGCATCGACTTAAACCGTGCAGGTACACCGCTTTTAGAGATCGTATCTGAACCAGATATGCGTTCAGTTGAAGAAGCAGTTGCCTACATTAAAGCGATTCACACACTCGTGCGTTGGTTAGGTATTTCTGATGGTAACATGGCAGAAGGTTCTTTCCGTGCCGACTGTAACGTGTCTTTACGCCGTCCGGGTCAACCTTTCGGTACACGTTGTGAGCTTAAAAACCTCAACTCATTCCGTTTCATTGAACAAGCGATCAATGTTGAAATTGAACGTCAAATGGAAATCTTGGAATGGGATGGCACCATCGACCAAGAAACTCGTTTGTTCGACCCTGTGAAGATGGAAACGCGTTCAATGCGTTCGAAAGAAGAAGCGAACGATTACCGCTACTTCCCTGACCCAGACTTGTTGCCTGTGATCATTGCAGATGAGCAAATCGAAGCGATTAAAGCGACGATGCCTGAGCTTCCTGCTGCACGTCGTGCGCGTTTTGTGGCGGACTTTGGTGTGACTGAATACGATGCGCACGTTCTTACGCTTACGCGTGAAATGTCAGAGTTTTATGAAGAAGTTGTTAAGGCTGCGGGCGGTGCTGCACAAGGTAAGATTGCTGCAAACTGGGTGATGGGTGAATTCTCAGGTGCTTTAAACAAAGCGGGCTTAGAGTTGGCGGACTCTCCTGTATCAGCAGAAAAACTTGGTGGCATGATTGCACGTATTGTGGACAACACGATTAACGGTAAGATCGCGAAACAAGTGTTCGGCTTTATGTGGGAAGAAGGCAAAACTGCGGACGAGATTATTGCTGAAAAAGGCCTGAAACAGGAAACTGATACAGGCGCAATTGAAGCAATTATTAAGGAAGTACTTGCTGCCAATGAGAAAATGGTTGAAGAGTATAAATCTGGTAAAGAGAAAGCCTTTAACGGTCTTGTTGGTCAAGTGATGAAGGCTGCGAAAGGTAAAGCTAACCCTGCGCAAGTCAATGAATTAATGAAGAAATTGATTGGTTGATCTGATCTTTCTTTAAAAGAAAACCCGCTTTAGAGCGGGTTTTCTATTTGAAATTTTGATTGTATTAGACTAAATTATTAAATATTTATTAACTATATATTTATTTTTAATTAATTATGACAAATAAGAAACTTAAATCTGAAGAAATCGAATTCTCCATGTCTATCCAATCAGAGGAAATTGAAAGTTTAAAAGATGAAAATGATACAAACAAGTCTGAGACTTCAGAACCCATTGAAAATGAAGAAGAATCTAGAACAAAAAAGTTAGAGATGGAGAAAATTGCTAAAGAATACTATAGCCATCTCAATGGTACTTTATCATTCATTATGTTAGGAATTTATTTCAGTATAATCGAGTTAGATTATTTTCAAGTTTATGCAATTTTAACATCGATATTATTTACGATATATCTCACTTTTAATTTTAAAGAATATTCCACTGTAGCTAATGAATACTTAGCTCAATTCTCTGGTTTCGAGAAGATTAGAAATGCTCTACGTTTATTTATCTTTTTTATAGCATTTTTTCTTTTATTAACTGCCGCTTTTGGATTCACAGTACTCAAATCATTATCCAATTGGTTGTTTTAATTCCTGATCATTAGTTATAACACTCCTTATTTTTTACATAGGCAAGATGTCAATTCTAAAGTCTAATTCGTCAAGTAATGAAAGTAGCAAAAGGGGAAGCAAACGCTGCACAAGCCCATGAATTGATGAAGAAGTTGATTGGTTGATTTAATCTTTCTTTAAAAGAAAACCCGCTTTAGAGCGGGTTTTTTTATTTAATTCATTCCATGACATTTTTTAAATTTTTTGCCGCTTTGCCAAGGACAAAGGGCATTTCTTTGAATACCGTTGAAACGTTCCAAAATTAATTTCCTTTCCTCTTGTACTTTAAAATTATTCTCCAATTGTGTTAACTTTTTCCCAAGTACATCATCAAGAAATAAGTTTGGATTCCAACCTTGAAGAATTTTAGAAATAAAAAAATTTTCTACTAATGAAGCGGCAATCCCTAAAGGAGTATTAAGAACCCCAATGATTGTTGGCACGATCCATTTGATTAAATTTATTTTTAAATTTAAACCATGCTCTTTTAATAATTCATAATAAATATCCTGTTCGGATAAATCAGGATTAGCAAACCAATTTCTAAAAAGTTTAGAGTTAAAACTTTCTCTAATATCTAGAATTTGGTCTATTTCAACAGTTCCTTTCTTAAACATTTGATAGAAATTAGGAATCCTCTTGTTTTCACTAACCTTTTCAAATAATTCTATCTTTTCATTAGCTTTGTTAATATTTCCACTAATTGAAATAAACTTTGATCCTAAATAATCTTTTGCATAATCATCCATAATACTATTTGATAAATTATGTCTATTTTGCATCTGCAAACTATCTACAATTTCATACAGTCTCATAATTTCGAAAGTAGTCTTATAATCTAGATTATTAAAGTCTATATGCTCTTCATTTTTTATAATGTCTATATTCTTTAAAAATATAGAATCATCACGCTCATCTTTATTAATAAGCGCATTATCAAAATATTGAACTATTTTCGATCGATGACTTTCATTTACAGAGTATTTTTTATAATTTCTATCCAAATCATGCAATCCTCCTAAATACATAAGTGGTTCAATTTCATACCTAGTCTTATTGAGTAATAAATTTTTACTTCTATGAACAATAACATTAGGATTTTGAAATCTTGGAATGATTTTAATTATTTTCCGTTCCAATAATTTTGTTGAATTTACAACACCTATAAAACTAACAATCTTTAAAAAGTCTTCATCATTTATAAAAATTTCATCGTATAACATTAAACTTAAAAAAAGCTTTTCGGTACTATTTTCTATTAAGGTTCTATATTCATCGCGTTTCACAAAACCAGAATATCTGTATTCATTCTGCTGTATATCTCTTCCATTTTTATCAATAGCTGTCAAAGTTCCTAAAAGTGATGGAAAATTAGAAAGCATCACATGATTATGATTCATTAATATCAATCTCAATTTTATTATTCTTTTAAAATATCTTGAAGTAATTCAAAAGTCTAAATTATCTAAAGATTATTTCATGTTAATGCCATCAAAAAAGTATCCTCTGTTGCCAAACTCGAAGAGTAGGACGTATCTAATCTCCTCACCCCCTTGCTAAGCAGTGCTTCTCATCCCAGAGGGAGTGTCATGTGATTATTTTGATACGCGGTGTTCCCTCTCTTGAGCAATATTTAATGCATTGCTTTTAAATCGAAGCGCAAGTGATGAGAATCCTCAAAATATATTTTGAGTTCGCAAGGGAGAGGTAAAACAAAAAAATAAAGAAAACACTGTTCTATTTTTCGATCTTCATTTGCCTACTTTGACTCTTCTATACTGATTTCATCATCAAGAAGAAATGAAACAAATCATGAAATCAACAGTACTCAACGCCCAAAGCTACGGACAAACCGAAGTCCTCGAATTTACAGACTACATCCTCCCACCATTAAACCATGACATGGCACGCATCCAAGTCAAAGCCGCAGGAATTAACCCCATTGATGCACGTCGCATGACAGGTGAATTCAAACACGCACAACTCCCACAAACCTTTGGAACTGAATTTGCTGGAGTAATCGTAGAAGTACCTGAAAACAGTGCATGGAAAGTCGGTGACGAAGTGTTGGGTTCTGGTGGAGCATTTACCCATGCAACCGTGATAGACGTTCCCCTCGCCAATTTAGTCGCAAAACCGAAAAATATAGAATGGTCGATTGCAGGCTCGATTGCAGGAGCAGCTCAAACTGCCATGACCATTTTAGATGAAATTGGTCCAATGCAAAGCTTATTGGTACACGGTGGGTCAGGCGGTGTGGGTTCAATCACCATTCAATTGGCAGTGAGTCGCGGCATTACAGTTGTGGCAACAGCATCAGCAAAAAACCAAGACTATATCCGCAGTTTAGGTGCGATTCCTGTCGTGTACGGCGAAGGTTTAATTGAGCGTCTGAAACAAGTCCACCCAGATCAATTTGATGCTTCAATTGATATGGCAGGCAACGAAGATGCCACTCAAGCCTCATTAGCAACAGTGAAAAATGGCGGATTTATGGGTACGATTGCAGGACGCAAACTATCATCCGCTAAAATTCAAGCAGTATGGGTTAAACGTAATGTTTCCAATTTAAAACTCGTGGTCGAAAGCGTTGCAGATAATACATTCAATTGGACAGTCAGTCGTGAATATCTTTTTACAGAAGCACAGCAAGCCTATCGAGACATTTTAGAGGGTCATACGCAAGGTAAAAGCGTACTGTTATTCAAATAATTACTATGCGTACAATGTGAAAAGGCAGGATATCATCCTGCCTTTTTTCTAGTTTGAATTATGATATTGAGTAAATCCACCCTACATTCATCAATCGCTAAATTATGTATATTCTTACGATTGATTGAAATTCGAGATTAGCGAGTGATCCCAAGCTTGTTCCAAATATCTGGGGTGAGGAATGTTGTCACCAATTTATTTAAATCAATATAACGCACCACCCCTTTCAGCTGATTATTCACTTCAGGGTTTTTAATGATTTCTTCCCCTGCACTACGACCCAATGCTTGGAAACTTTCACCAACAGCTTGAATACCCTCAGCTTGAATCACCGCTTTGGTCTGTGTTGAACATTGCTCTACGATCACACGTTGCAAGACTTGCGCTAACTTTTGATCCAATGCCGTACGTTGATCAGCACTGACATTACTAAACCCTTTTAAATCAGGATGAGTAGATAATGCTGAATATGTCCACTGTAGTACTGTCGTTTTATCAGCAGCGGTCGTCGACTTGACCAAACAATCACTCAATTGATCTACAGCTGGTCCCGCATTCGAAAATGTCGATACGCCCATGATCAAAGCCGATGCACACAGTGTACGTAAAGCAGTTTTATTCATTTTTAATGTCATCACTTAAACTCAATTTTCATCGTTGTCATTATGTTTTTGTTGTATCACATCCTGAACGCATTTCCCTACAGATACACTGTAAAACAAGTAAGCACATGAAAATTTAGGTAGTAAATTTGCTAAATCATGCACATCAATGATCATAAATTGACAATAAAGCTTCAAAACCAGTGGGAATAGACGTCAAATTCAAACTATCAATTTTTTAAATAGTTTCCACCAAAATATATAAATTGGATAAGTAGTTAAAAATCAGTAATGATCTTATTCAGGGCAAAAAACTCGGAATTGAATCATGGAAAGAAGAATTAAGATTGCGCTCATTGGTGGTGGTATTGCTGGATTAGCTTTAATGACCAACCTGGTAAAGAATAAAAAATTTGATGTGCATTTATATGAGTCAGCAGCACAGTTTTCAGAAATTGGCGCAGGCATTTCATTTGGTGCCAATGCTGTTAAAGCAATTGAGCTTCTAGGCTTGGGTGAAGAATATCACGCCATTGCGGATACAGTTGCTGCGCCTTATCAAGATATCTGGTTCCAATGGCGTAATGGCTATACCGATGAATACCTATCGGCTTCAATCGCACCTCAAGTCGGTCAATCTTCAGTGCATCGTGCTGATTTTTTAGATGCACTTATTCCATTTGTTCCTTCACAAAATGCACATTTCAATAAACGTGTGCAATCTGTTGAAGCTTCAAGCGCTGCTGTTCGTTTAACTTTCCAAGATGGTGAAGTGGTTGAAGCAGATTACGTGATTGGTTGTGATGGTATCCATTCTGTTGTGCGTGATCATGTATTGGCATCGCATCAACTTCCAAAAGTCGATCCTCAATTTTCAGGAACATGGGCTTATCGCGGCATTATCAAATATTTAGATTTTAAACAGGTCATTGCAGAACTTGGACACGATCCTGAACTTGCAGATGTCCCACAAATGTTATTAGGTAAAGACAAACACATCTTAACTTTCCCTATTCGTAAAGGTGAAGAAATCAATATTGTTGCCTTTAAGTCAGATCGCAAGAATACAACTCTGCCAGAAGGGACTCCTTGGACACGACCAATAACCAAAACTGAAATGCTGGCTGATTTTGCGGATTGGAGTGAGAGCTGTCGCGCATTACTGAACTTAATTGAAAAACCTACCATCTGGGCGCTTCATGAGATTGAGCCACTTAAGACCTATCAGAACAGTGAACACAATGTCATTCTGATTGGTGATGCAGCACATGCCATGTTGCCACACCAAGGAGCTGGTGCTGGTCAAGGTCTTGAAGATGCTTTAATTCTCTCTGCATTATTCAAACATCTAGAACAACACCCTGCGCAAATTTGCACTGAAGATCTTGCACAACTCTCTCATGTCTATGAGCAACTGCGTAAAGAGCGTGCCATTCGTGTACAAAATACGTCGCGCGAATCTGGTGAGATTTACGAATTATATTCGCCGCTATATCCAGATTTTGACAGTGTAGGTCAACATTTGGCACACCGTTTTGATTGGTTATGGCAACACGATTTAGAGAAAGACGTTGAACTTGCACAACAACGCTTAGGCCAAGCAATAGAGAAACATCTCGTGGCTGAAGCCATATAAATAAGCAAAAACATTAACAGGACTGTTATCAACCGATTCATTGACCAGGGAGGTCTCCGTGAATACGTTAAATGCAAATGAAATTATTGATCATGCCAAACTCAAAGCCATTCACTGGCGAGTCATCTTACTCAGCGCATTGATTATTATTTTTGATGGCTATGACTTAGTCATCTACGGTGTGGCATTGCCTAAACTCATGCAAGAATGGGCAATCGATCCAATGACCGCGGGCTTCTTAGGAAGTCTTGCCCTCTTTGGCATGATGTTTGGAGCCATCATTTTTGGCAGTATGAGTGACAAACTTGAAAAATATGGCTTTAGCCGTAAAAAACTGATTGCAGTTTGTATTGTCATTTTTAGTGGTTTTACCGTGATGTGTGGCCTAGCCAGCAATCCTCAAGAGTTCGGGATCTATCGCTTTATTGCTGGCTTAGGTCTTGGTGGCGTGATGCCGAACGTTATTACACTAATGACAGAGTATGCGCCTAAGCGTTTACGATCCACCTTAGTGTCATTGATGTTTAGTGGTTACGCTGTAGGCGGAATGTGCTCTGCCATTTTAGGTATGTGGCTAGTACCGCAATTTGGCTGGAAAATCATGTTTATGATTGCAGGTATTCCACTCATTCTATTGCCAATCATTTGGAAATTATTGCCTGAATCCATCGATTACTTGGTTCGTCAAAATAAGCATAAAGAAGCTGCTCACATCTTAGAACAAATTGACACAAATCTAAGAATTCCTGCTGATATGCGCATTAGTCTGCATCAAGAAAACCAAGAATCGTCTAAATCACCAGTGAAAGACTTATTTACTGAAAGTCGTGGTGTAACCACTGTTCTATTCTGGGCAAGTGTCTTTATGGCATTGGTATTGGTATACGCGCTTGGTAACTGGTTACCTAAACTGATGATGGAAGCTGGCTACAACCTCTCTACCAGTTTAGTGTTCCTATTTGCGCTCAATATTGGCGGTATGCTGGGTGCAATTTTTGGTGGTTTTTTTGCTGATAAATTCAGTTTACCTAAAGTTCTGTGTACCTTGTTTGTGAGCGGCGCAATTTCCCTATTCTTGTTAAGCTATAACTTACCAACCATGGTGCTTTACTTCTGTGTAGCAGTCGCAGGTGCAGCATCGATTGGCGGACAAATTTTATTGTTGGCTTATATGTCACAATATTATTCATCTAACATACGTGCAACAGGTCTAGGTATGGCACTTGGCGTAGGTCGTTTAGGCGCGATCTTGGGTCCGATCTTATGTGGATGGTTACTCAGCCTTAATTTGCCAGTGCAATATAATTTCATTGCCTTATCTATCCCTTGTATGATTGCAGTGATCAGTGTGACTGCGATCCATCTACGCAATAAAAAAATTGCAGGCGCAGCAAACGGCGTTAAAAACGTGGCTTATGAGTAGATGATTCATCAACAACATCTAAGTCATTAAAAATAAAAGAGAGAGTTAACTCTCTCTTTTTTTGTTACAGTGGTTATTCGATATAGCGACTGTCTCTAAATATTTACAAGGAATGTAAAGTTGATCGATTTAAGTCTGATTAAAGTTTTTATTATTATTTATCAAACTCAAAATATCAGTCACGCCGCAGAGCGTTTGAATCTCAGTCAACCTTCCGTCACCTATAATTTAAATCGACTGCGGAAAATGCTGAATGATCAGCTTTTTGTACGTGACAAGTTTGGTGTTAAACCCACTAAGCTTGCACAAAGTCTTTATCCAAGTTTTTACGAAGCGATTGTTAAAATTGATATGGCGATTGATTCTGCCAAGCATTTTGACCCGTTAACCTCTTCAAAAGTATTTCGTTTAGGCATTTCTGATTTAGGAGAAATTTGTTTACTTCCCTCGCTGATTGAATATTTAGAACAACATGCTCCCAATATCAAACTTGAAATTGAGGAAATTCACTCAGAAAAAGTAGAGGAATGGCTGGTTGAAGGCTTTTTGGATGTGGCTGTTTTTAATAGCAGTCACACCATTATGCCCAAAATTGAATCTCGAAATTTGTTTGAGGAACGTTATGTCTGTATCGCTAAAAAAGAGCATCCGCGCATACAGCAAAAGCTCAGCATGGAAGCGTATTTATCGGAAAAACATGTTGCGATCAAATCGAGTACTGGTCATATTGAAATTGATCAGCGTTTAAAAGAACTTGGTCATTCTCGTCAGATCATGCTTGAAGTCCCACATTTCAGTGTTTTGCAGAACGTGGTAAAACACTCAGAACTTCTGGTTACTTTGCCTTCGAGAGCCGCGAAGGTTTATCAGCAGCATACGGATATCCAAATTTTTGAACTCCCTTTTGAAGTTCGCCCATTCAATGTCAGTGTTAACTGGTATAACCATAAGGATGACTTAGACGCACGTAAGTGGTTTTGTAAGATTCTAAAAAATATTTTCAGCACGCTCTAAGTTCTCACTCAGACATAAAAAAGGCTCGTATATACGAGCCTTTTTTTAATAATTTAAATCCATGATGGGCACTACTTTTCCAAAATAGATTCAAATGCTTTTAGACGTTTACGGATAGAAAGTAGTTCAATAATCGTTTTCCACGAACTCACCAAATATTGGAATGACTCACGAACACGATTGAATACACCCATAATTTGTTGGATCAATCCCAGTGTCAACAGGCCTGCTGCAATCGCGGGGAACAACACAAATAACATATAGAGATTGTCCAGTTGTCCATACCAACGTGCAAACAAATTGAAATAGGCATAATGGAAATACAATTTAAAATAGTTAGCACGAATATTCTTAAAAAGTTGTTTTAAGGTTGCAGGTTGCGCACGATTTTCATGGTCTTCGCCGTATACCAACTCTTTACGATATGCCGCTTCCACTTTTTGATTATTAAATTCTAATCCTGGCAGTTTCATACCCACCACCATTAATAAGACAGTTCCAAATACCGCCCATCCAATCGCTGCCCATACTAAAGAATATTGCAACTCACCAATAAACGGTAAAACAGGCACTTTCGCCGACAATACAAATAATAAAGGAAGAAAGGCAATTAACATCAGTACTGCACGGACTAACTCAACCCCTAAATCCTCAACGATCGTTGCAAAACGCATGGTGTCTTCCTGTACACGTTGCGAAGCACCTTCGATATGACGCAATTTCTCCCAATGCTGAACATAGTATTCGTTCATTGCTGTACGCCATCTAAAAATATAGTGACTGGTAAAGAAAGCGCTGATGACGCCTGATGTCACTGAAATACTGGCCAAGCTGATAAAGGTCCATGATTCCGCATAGAGTTTATCCACCTCACCACCACCAGAATTTAAAATCTGTTGAATAGAATCCCAAAATGGTACATACCATGCATTCACAGCAACGCTGACTTGTACTGTTAACCAAATATTAAAAAGGATAAATGCAGATCCCCATACTGACCAACGCTGCCACGGATTGTCTGATTTTATTTTCCAAAACAGTGCAAATAAGGCGGTCGCCACCAAGAACCATAGATAGAACCACAAAAATTGTGGTGACCAAAAACGACTGATATTAATCGCAAGTTCAGCTTCTGCATAACCTTGAGGAAAACCTAAATATTCGCCCCATTGTTTTCCATCCGCAAAAAACCATAAAGCGAGATTAATAAAAAACCACAAGACGACAGAGAGAAAAAACCTCTTTGGGTTCGGAAAAAATGACTTAAACATTCAGCGCTTATATCCCTAATTTTGTTTGAATGAATTTTCTGAATAGTAATCCTAATTCTGCTGAGTCGGTGCGTTTTTTAGAAATTTTTTGTTATATCTATTGCACGCTCAGGATTGTTGTAACATAAAAAAGCCCCGCAATGCAGGGCTTTTCATCGACTTTAATTAATCGCGAGTTTTTACATCGTACAATTCAATTTCAAAGATTAGATTAGAATTGGCTGGGATAATATTCCCCATTTTACGCTCACCATAAGCCAAATGTGCAGGCACAATCAGTTTACGCTTACCCCCAACTTTCATTCCAATAATACCTTGATCCCAGCCTTTAATGACACGACCTGTACCAATCACAGTCTCAAAGTAATTACCACGGTCTAATGATGAATCAAACTTCTTACCATCTTCCAACCAACCAGTATAATGAGTGGTAATTAAAGCACCTTTTACAGCCTCTTTACCTTCACCTACCACTAAGTCAATAATTTCTAATTCAGCCGTCATGTGCTTACTCCAAATTTAATCTTTAAAATCTTAGTGGCTTACTGTAATTGAGTCCACTCAATCTCAGCTTGACCTTGATCTGACATCAATGTCCACTCGCCATCCATCACATTCAATTGCAGTTGCATTGTACGTTCGCACAATGCTTGGATTTGTGCCGTTGTTTTTTCACTGAGTTGCCAGATTTGCACATTTTTCAATGTTTTCAATTTACTGTTGCGCTTATACCATTCATCCACTGATGATCCATAAGTGACCACCGCAACTTCCTTACAACGCGCACTCGCTTTTTTTACTTTATCTTCGTCTGGACTACCCACTTCAATCCATTTTTCTAACTGACCTGTTAAATCTTTCTGCCAAAGTGCTGGCTCATCAGTTTCAAATAAATCTTTAGTAAATTCTAAATGCTCATCTGCAAAACGAGCATATGCCAATACTCGAACCATCAAACGTTCAATCGTTTCCGACGGATGTAGAGCCATCGTTAACTGATAGTCGCCATATTGATGAACATCCATATTGGCTATGTTTAAATCTGCTTTATAAATCGTCGCTTTTAACGCCATAAGGGGTATCCTCAAATTTGTTGCTAAGCATACCCGATTCAGCGTACATTGAGAAAATGCTTTTCAATCCGTCTGTATTCTGAGTTGAATGATCTAACGATTTTATTGATCATCGATTCGCGCCTTAAGAATTGATTGCTCTAAATGCTCCCAATCTTGATTCTGCTGGGTTATCACTTCAATCCTATTATCAATATTCTCTTCGCCTGATTTGTAATTGAATTGATCAGGATTAAAATTGAATGTCATCCAACCTTGGTTGGTATTGAAGATGCCTTTAATACGTACCCAGTGTTTTAGCTCACAAAGGATGTCTAATAATTCATAAAAATCAAACTGCCAACGTTTTGGAAGCTTCCATCCTGCCACAATATACCCTTGAGCCTGTTCGACGTAATGATATGGAAGTTGCTTTACAGCTGGCATTTCCTCATCAGCTTTGAACTGTCGCTGAACCTTGAATAAGGGTTGCATTGAACGCTGAATTCCCACATAAGGATAATCTATTTGTTCTAAGCGAATATTGCCTTGATCAGCTTCAAGCCAATGTGGAATATAAGCTAAATATTGTTGTTTTAAATCAGCCAATTCTTTTCGATCCATGTCATTCATGTCCGAAGCATGAGACACAACCACAACTTGAGCCGCTTTTAACTGATCTTGATATAAACTCTGCCTCATCCAATCAGAGTCATGTAAACGAGATCCATCAATCACGGTCACTACAGAACGCATGGCAACTAGATGTTGCCAATGTGGTTCAGTCAGTTGTTCAACCAACTGTGCAGGATGACCCAACCCTGTCGGCTCTATAAATAACCGATCTGGGTGAGATTCTTGTAATAACCGAGACAATGCAATTTGCATTGGCAATTGACTTGTACAACACAGACATCCACCCAATAGCTCTTTGATTTCATAGCCATCATTATTTGGCAATAACTGTTGATCAACGCCAATTTGACCAAACTCATTCATCAATACAGCCCATCGCTCATTTTTAGGTTTAAATTTGAGAAGTTGTTGTAAAAGCGTGGTTTTCCCTGCACCTAAAAAACCTGTAATGATATGTGTAGGCACTGACTGAGTTGCAAGTACTTTCAAAATGGATCTCTGAATTTGAAGAGGTGTACGGATTCTTGTCGGAATTTATCTAAAAAACAAGTCTAGGATAATTTTCCTCATAATTTATATGAATGCATGAATTCAAAAAACTAAATGATTGGAATTAAATAGGATAAGTGAACTGTTGAATCAAAATTGAAAATATGTAAATCTATTTCACAGATCATTACTCTGAATTTAATTCAAAACTTCAATTTTGATTTTCTAATCGAACCTTTTCAAATGTAAAACTAAGTAAAAAAATTGCTGTTTTTTTCTTCACCATGACATATTTTTTGACAACTTTATGAGGCATATTGACTCTCATTGAGACAAAAAAAATACATTACACCTTGGTTTGTTAGTCGTGCGTTAACTATCGTGTTTCACTTTGTTGCATTGATTGCCCAATTGAGCTTCTGGACTTAGGATGAATTTCGTTGACTCGCTAACCGTATTAGAGGCGATTCAGCTTTTAACATTTTACGCGATGATCTAGATTTAATTTCATATTCGCTTCTCTCCTCGGAAAGCTTATGAGATTAAATTCTAATTTATTTTATTGAATAAGGATGCCACTCATGAATTTAGTTAAAACTTTATTAGCAACTACACTTGCCTTCACAGCTTTCTCAACATTTGCTGCAACAGAAGCAAAAGATGAAAAAAAACAGGAAGTGTTGATTTCTTCTCAAGAACAACCAGTGAATGCTGAAACTACTGCTGCTGGTCAACCAACAGCTGCTCAACCGGGTACAGAGGTTGCAGCTGAAGAAGGTACTGAAGCTCCTGTAGCTCAACCTGCTCAGTAATTAATCAAAAATAAATTGACTGAATTTTAGACCGAGTCTTCCGCCGATGGCTTGATCTGATTAAAAGTAGAGCTTTGCTACAGCTCTACTTTTTTATGCCTGTTTTTTTTGAATAATTCTCTATAAATTACGATAAACACATATACATAATTATTATAAAACGATATAAATGACAAATAAATCACATATTTTAACCAAAAAGCCAATTTAATTCTAAGCACGTGACATGAAAATGAAGAAATTTCTTGGGATAGCTATACTCAGCCTATGGCTGGTTGCATGTTCCAAACCTTTACCAGAGGATAAACTGGATTATGTAGGACATTGGATTAGCGCGGACAGTCGTGTTCAATTGAATATTACTGCTAATGGTCGTATAGAATATAGTAACAATCAGCTCAGTAAAAAAACCGCCGTTTCAGCTCCAATTAAACAGTTTTCAGATACTGGATTTGAAACAGGTTTAGGTCCTATCAACACGAAATTTATTGTCACTCGTCACCCCTACAAGGATGCACAAGGGAATTGGTACATGATTGTCGATGGACATACCCTCGCCAAGCTACAAAATCCATAAAAAAAGACTTCACCATGTGAAGTCTTTTTTCTTAAACCGATTTCTTATATATGCTGCAAGAAGGATGATGATTTTCATTCAAACGAGCAATTTTACGATGCTCAGCAGCTTCAAAACGACAGCGTTTCCAGTCATTATCTAGGTTTAGCGGTGGAATTTGTTTTGGTTTCCCATGTTCATCCACAGCGACCATTGTGAAATAACAACTATTGGTATGTCGTACCGTACGTTTTTGAATATTTTGTGCTTCAACGCGGATCCCAATTTCCATTGAGGTACGCCCCACATGATTCACACTGGCTAAAAAAGTCACCAACTCACCCACGTGGATTGGTTCTTTAAAGTTCACTTTATCAACAGATAAAGTTACCACATAAGAACCTGAATATCGACTTGCACACGCATAAGCAACTTGGTCAAGCAGCTTTAAAATTGTTCCACCATGTACATTACCTGAGAAATTCGCCATATCCGGCGTCATTAATACAGACATCGTTAATTCAGACTGATCATCTGCAAGCGGTAACGCTTGGTTAAATTCGGACATAAATATTAGAACTCAATCATGACAGGAGATTTAATACACTATTATAACTTTTTTCTTGATTATAAAATGTTTAAATCAGAAACAAACTCCAATAATTTCAAGACTTGATAGCTTAAAAGTATCAGAGGAAATCATTCACTCTCTGAAGCTATGATAAATTTGCTTAAAATTTATTCATCTTTGACTAAACGAAGCATCTCAGCCGAAATATTATCGTATTTTAACTTTAACGATGCTTGATTCTTGACTTGGATTTCATAGGTTTCATCATAGTTAATTCGTATTATTTCAAATGTAATATCTGAATTTGACGCTAAATAAACAATTTGACCAACTTGAAAAACTGACACACTACACCTTAATTTATATTTCATCTTTTTAAGGGTTAGATAAAGTACTAACCCTCGTTTTTATCACCCCAATATACCAATCATTCAATTTATAACAATGATTTTACTTATTTTATATATATATTTTATGAGACAATTAAGATCTGATTTAATTTAGCAATTTAAACAAACAGCTCTTTTACTATCATCATGGGCAGGATACTGATGAGCATCATATTGTCCTATCGTCCGATGACGTACCTGATCTAATAAACTAACCTTATTCAATGCTGCAGTCATACCTGCTTGAATCGTATTTTCACGACCCTTAACATCAAAGATATGTGCTTTTTCTCTTAGATCTGGCTGTATCACAATATCTGCATTTTTTAGCTCGTTATACGCGATCTTATTTTGCATAATATTTATATTTTGATTAAACATCCCCCACACATTCGAGGTTTCCGTGTGCTCTGGCTGGGCCAAAATATCAACAGCAATGACAATATCTGCCCCTAATTCTCTCGCCACATTGACTGGTACAGGGCTCACTAAACCGCCATCAACATAATCCTTATCAGCAATTTTTACGGGAATAAACATGCTTGGAATAGAGATAGAAGCTCTCACTGCTTGGCCAGTATTACCATAGTTAAATACTGTTAAATTTCCATTTTTTAACTCTGTTGCCACCACATACATTGGAATAGGAAGCTGTTCTAAGGGCATAAAGTCCACTTGTTTATTGACATAGTTCTCAACCTTAGCGCCATCAAAAAAGCCTTGAATACCAATGTTAAAATCACGTACATCATTGACTTGCATATTTAATGCAACTTCACGTAGCGATTTTGCTGATTTTCCACTGGCATATATTGACCCGACTATACTCCCTGCACTGCTACCAACAATAAAATCAGGCTTGATTCCACGTTGCTCTAAAACTTCAATGACGCCAATATGCGCATAGCCTCGCGCTCCCCCACTCCCAAGCACCAATGCAACACTTGGAGCATCAGTTTTCTTATGCTTATTTTTAATGATATGAGATGAAGCATCCACCAAAGGTGTAGACACAGATTTTGAAAGCTGAGCTTTGGCTACAACCTGTTGACAGGCTTGTAAGCCAATCAAAGGTAAGAGGGAAATCAGGAGTACAAACTTCTTCATTGCATCAGAAATTAAAAATCAAAACTGAATGAAAGCATATCATTGACAAGTCGTCTGTATGAATTTTTTATGACAAAAAGCCCCAGATGCGGGGCTTTTTGTACATGACATTTTATTAAGAAGATTTTATGTTAAGCAAAGAATTTTAAAATCACCTGAATTACAGTTGCATTAATTAAGTCAACAAAAAATGCGCCACATAAAGGTACAATGAGGAATGCTTTATGTGAAGGACCATACATATTTGTAATCGCCTGCATGTTTGCAACAGCTGTTGGTGTTGCTCCCATACCGAAACCACAGTGACCTGCTGCAAGAACTGCTGCATCGTAGTTTTTACCCATCACACGGAAAGTGATAAATGCTGCGTACAAAGCCATAGTTAAGGTTTGAGCTGTTAAGATTACAACCAATGGGCCTGCAAGATCAGCCAATTGCCACAACTTAAGTGAAAGAAGTGCCATTGCTAGGTATAACGATAAAGAGGCATTACCAAATACATCAATTGCACGATCGAAGATTTCCACTTTCATGAGACCTTCGAGGATGTTACGCAGGATAACACCACCACCTAATGCCCAAACGAAAGTTGGAAGCTCAAACCAAGTGCCTTTACTATAACCTGTCATAAATTCAGCAAATGCCAAACACGCAGCAAATAACCCTAATGTGGTAATCGCATTGTCCGCAGTGATTAAACGAACTTGATTACGGTTTTCAAAAGGCACAAACTCGCCTTGATCATTCGGATTTGCAATTTCATTCGCATCACGTGTGTCTTTTTCAACCGAATTCGTCACTGGTGATGAAAGCTGGTGCTTATTAATCAATAATTTCGCTAATGGACCACCAATCAAACCACCAATAATCAAACCAAATGTCGCACTTGCCATACCCAGTGCTAAAGCACCTTGAATACCATGCTCGACTTCTAAAATCTCACCCCATGCACCAGCAGTACCATGACCACCCGTTAAGGTAATAGAACCTGCAATTAAACCAATAAGTGGATCAATACCAAGTAACGTTGCAAGGCTCATACCGACAAAGTTTTGTACGATAATAAATGATGCGACACAGATCAGGAAGATCACCAGTCCCATACCACCTTCTTTGAGTTTGGCGAAGTTTGCACTCAAACCAATCGAGGCAAAAAACACCAACATGAAACTGGTTTGCAATTCACTACTCGTGGTAATGCTGTAACCCCACAAATTGTGAACAATTAACGAAACTATGGCAGCAACCAAACCACCAGCTACAGGCTCTGGGATATTATATTTTTTTAAGAAGTCGATTTTGTTGACAAGAAAACGGCCAAGCAATAAAACTATTACTGCAGCAATTAACGTGTAAAAAGCGTTAAAAGTAAATTCCATCATTAATTCTCAGCAAATACAGATGACTGTTAATTCATATTATGCTTGTTTTTTAATCAATAAGATTTATTTCGAATCTCACATCCAAAAATAAACATATCCTTATTCAATATTGATTATCTAAAAGAATAGATAAAATTTTTAATTGAGTAACAATATATTAATTCCTCGATTTCATTGGATTCAATCTTGTTAATAAAAAACATACACTTTTCAAAATAAATCAGTAGCACAAAACGCACTCTATTCTTAGACATGCGTTTTGCTAGATACAATTGATTTATGGCTCAAACAAACACTTAAATATGTTTTAGTGAACTTAAAATGATTAAGAAATTCCTGATGATCAGGACTGCTCACTGTTTAAGCCGAACATTATGCACTTTTTTTTATATTTCGCATTACTTTTGTTTATTCAATCAGCAAAATTCAGACATTCTTTAGTCTGAACTGATGAATGACAAGTGAATAAAAAAAACCGAGACTATGCTCGGTTTTTTTATAGATCATGCTTAGAAGCTGTATTTCGCCATTAGGCCTACACGGTCATCATTATAGCTTTGACCTGCGAAAGTCTCACGCTTACCATTGATATATTCAACACCTAAATCAACAGGTTTCACAGGTGTATAGATAAAGTTAATCCATGCTTGTTGAACAGTTTCATTTGCACTTGGGTTCGCTTTAGCATATCCCGTGCTGTCATCAGCATAGTGTGCGCCATAAGCCAGTGTTGAGCGTAACTGAGGTGAAAACTTATATGTAGCACCAAGTTGCGTTGCAATAAACTCATTTTGTTCAATATTGTTATTTGCATCGACAACATAAGCACTATTTGAGCCATATAAATAGTTACTGTTCCCTTTTACATAAGACACGTCAGCAGATACTTTGAGTGGTTCGCTAATTTGGTAATTTGTACCGATCGCTACACCAAAACCAGTCTTATCATCACCAGCGGTATCAGATTTATAATTTTCGATTAAGGCACGAGCTGAAGCATTACCTTTACCCTCTGCATAAGCTTGCGTAACTTTTGCAGTTAAAGTTGGAAGACGATATTTAATACCATCTCCAGTAGAATTACCCTCTTCAGCTGAAATAAATAATTGAGTTGTAGGCGCTAATTTATGTGACCAACGCACTTGCGGTAAACGGTTTGTTCCGCCACCAATGTTGGTACCAAAATCGATCATTTCTGGGGCATGATTTGACAAGAAGTTTGAAGTAGTTTGACCGAATAACCAATTATTCAGTGTTAAGTATGCATGACGAATACGTAGTGCTTCATTTGAGCCTGCAAAGTCCACTTCTACTTTACCACCAACATCAGCCCCTTCTACTTTAGATTTAAAATCTAAACCAAGACGTGTTGTTTTAGCCGTTGCACGTAATTTATCTTCAACTAACGGATTATTACTCGTTCCAACGCTGTTTACAGCATTAAAGTCATTATCAGCACCTTCAATGATATAGTTTGCATCCCCACGTACAAAACCATATAGATTCACTTCAGCACCTGCTTTAGTTTTCAAGTTTGTAGGCGCTGCTGCTACAGGTTGAGCTTTAACTTCAGCCAATTGTACTTGCTGCTGTTGTTGTACTTGATGTTGCTGTTGAATTAAAGCTTTTAACGCTTCAACTTCTTGGCGTAATTTTTGAATTTCATCTTTTTCAGTCGCTGCTTGTGCAGTAGAAACTGCAAAAGTTGCAACTGCGATTGCTAAACTTTTCTTTAAAAATGTTTGATGTTTTGATTGACTCATTAAAAATCTCCAATTATTTCATCTTGCATCCGTGCATATATGCTTGGTCAACCTGCTGAATCCCAATCACAACGTTTGATTAATTTAAAATAATCAACGATGCACTAAACTGCTTTTTTTTAAATTTGATGAATTGATTAAAATAAATACGTAACATAATGTGTATTCGTTGTAACTTAATCTAGCAACTTATGTTTCATAATTAAATGTTTTTTATTGTCAAAACCAATTTTCTCAATCACAATTTCTGATGATGAATTGAAAAAAGTTTATATCTGTATAATTTATAAAATCTTTATTTAAAAGCATATTCAAAATTATACCTTAGTCGTAGAGACATCATGGATCATCCAAAATTATTCAAATAGGAGTTGCAATGTCCACAGAACATACTCAAGCCGTTGATGAAGTGATCACTGGCCGCCAATCTATACGTGCCTTTTTAGATCACCCCGTAGACACAAAACTTATCCAAGAAATCTTAGAAGTCGCATCAAGAGCACCTTCTGGCACAAATACTCAACCCTGGAAAGTCTATGTGGTGACAGGCGCACGTCGTCAACGTTTAATTGATCAAGTTTGTCATGCACAAATGCAACTTTATCAAAACCCTGAACTTGCTCAACAATACAACGAGACTTTTGCTTATTATCCAGAAACATGGATTTCCCCGTATATCGATCGTCGTCGTGAAAATGGTTGGGGACTTTATGGATTGCTGGGCATTCAAAAAGGTGAAAAGGATAAGATGGCTGCACAACATCTTAGAAACTATCAATTATTTGATGCACCTGTTGGCATTTTCTTTACCGTGGATAAAGCCATGGGCATTGGCTCTAAAATGGATATTTCCATGATGATTCAAAATGTTATGCTAGCAGCAAAAGCACGTGGTTTAGACACATGCCCTCAAGCGGCCTGGAATCATTTTCATCAAATCGTCACTGATGTTCTTGAAGCTCCTGCCAACGAAGAGCTAGTTTGTGGGATGGCTTTAGGCTATGCCGACACCGATGCGCTTGTAAATACGTTTAGAACACCTCGTGTTCCAGTTGAAGAGTTTGCTGTTTTCTTGGAAGACTGATTTTTTAAGGATTAAAACACTCATCCAGTTTGAGCGGTTTAATAAAGACAAACATTCAATTTCAAGCATATAATCCCAATTTAAATTAGATGAATATTCAACTAATATTCATCTATCCCTATCCTCTATTTATAAAGGGTTCTGGTTTGAACAAATGGCTGATTCAGCTTAAAAAAGCAACCTATAATACTTCATTCATGTATAACCTGCGGATGATTGTGGCTTTCGCAGGTACCGCGTTTATTCCCTATCTGTTAGATCAGCAATTGATGACGATTCCATTAACATTAGGGGTTGTTGCTGCTGGGCTGAGCGACATCGATGATCGCTTCTCAGTACGTATCATGAATCTGATTTATACCTATATTGGGTTCTTTATTGCGGCAGCTTCTGTTCAATTGTTATTCCCATATCCTGTGCTTTTTGCTTCAGGCCTGATCATCTCTTGTATTGGTCTCATTTTACTCGGCTCATTAGGCAGACGTTATGCCACCATCTCATATGGTTGCTTAGTAATTTCTGTCTATGCCATGCTAAGTGTTGATATTTTTGACGAATGGTACATGCAACCCAGTCTTTTGGTGATTGGTGCCATTTGGTATGGGATCTTGTCTACGCTTAGTTTCTTGCTTTTTCCAGCTCGACAAGTTCAAGATCAACTCTCGAAAAGCTATTCTTCACTCGGTGATTTCCTTTTTGCTAAATCTAATCTCTTTGATGTGGATATGACAGCAAATAGCTACCAAAAAAGTATGATCAGCTTGTCGCTGGAAAATGGGAAATTAGTAGGTATTTTCAATGATATGAAAACCACACTCCTTACCCGATTAAAAGGAGATCGTGGTCAAAGTGATACCCGTCGCAGCTTACAATATTATTTTATTGCACAAGACATTCACGAGCGAGCTGACTCGGCACATATTGATTATCAACAATTAACCAAAGCCTTTGAACATAGTGATATTTTATTTCGCTTCCAACGCATTTTGACACTGCAAGCAAAAGCCTGTAAAGATTTAAGCGAAAGCATCCTAAATCGTACAACTTACCAGCATAATCCACGTTTTGAACATGCATTTAGTAATCTCAGAAAGTCATTAGAAAAAATCCGTGATGAACAAAAACATGATCTTATCTGGGTCAATGCTCTTTTTGCCTTACTCCAGAACTTAAAAGCCATCGATGCTCAATTACGAAACCTTGAAACTGAACGGCATATTAAATTTGATCGCACTAAACATTTAGAAAACCAACTTAAAGATGACGATCTAAAAGGTTGGGAAGATATTGTTTCTCGTATCAAACAAAATTTAACACCTGAATCCGTTCTCTTTCGACATGCGATTCGTGTTTCCATCGTACTTTTCATCGGATATGTTTTTGTTCAAGTCACCAATATCGAATACGGTTATTGGGTACTGTTAACAGCCCTATTTGTTAGTCAACCAAACTTCAACGCCACAAAACGTCGACTCAGACTCAGGATCATGGGAACACTCGGTGGCATTATTCTTGGTTTTGCAATTCTGTATTTCGTTCCTTCTGTCGAAGGTCAACTCTTATTATTAATTGTGAGTGGCGTCCTATTTTTTGAATTACGCAGTAAGCAATATGCGCAAGCCACTGCCTTTATTACGATCTTAGCCTTAATTAATTTCAATTTGGACGGTTTAGGTTTCCAAGCGGCATTTCCTCGAATGTTAGATACTTTAATTGGCTGTGCATTGGCATGGTTTGGGGTGAGCTTTATTTTTCCTGACTGGAAATTCAGACGACTCCCCCATTCAATCAGACGTTCACTTGAAGCTCAATGCCAGTATCTTACTGAAGTCGTCCAACAGTACCATCATGGACGTAATAACAGTTTGAACTACCGTGTAGTCCGCCGCACTGCACATAATCGTGATGCTGATGTTGCATCGCTCATATCAACATTAGCAACAGAACCTGATTTTGATCCAACACAAAAAGCTTTAGCATTTGAGTTCCTCTGTCTCAATCATACATTTATCAGCTATATTGCTGCGCTAGGTGCACATCGTGAAAAAATTCAAGATCAGTCAACATTAGAACTACTTCAACAAGCGTTAAATGATATCCAAGGTGCTTTTTTGCGAGATGAATTCCCTGAGCTAAATCTGACAAATTTGGAGTCCGCGATTCGTGAACGTTTGAATAAAGATGATCAGGATTCACATAAATCATTGATTGTTTTACAGCAACTTTCTTTAATGCTTGGTGTATTAAGACGATTGAGCACCTTAAAACAAAGTTTAAGTCATGAACATGATACTCAATCCAGCGCATTGGCATCACTGTAAATATTGAATTTTCAAGGCAGTAAATTAGTACAATATACTCCCTGATTGTATTAATTTAATGCTAAACTCTGCTCAGATATACACATTTTGTTAACGAAACTATGACTGCAAAAAACTTATACGCCTACACTTTACAACCCGTTCCTTACGAGGTTACTGAAGCTGAACAACGCCATGCGCAACTCGCAATCTGGCGCAGCACAAATAAAATTGGAACTAAAGCTTGGGCTATTATGGGTGCAATTACTACGCTTGCAATTTTGGGTCTAATTTTTATTAAAAATTACTCTACTGTATTTTGCTGGGTGGCTTTAGTCTGTGTGCTGACATACTTTTTAGTGCGAAAGTTTGGACTAGAATGGTACGCTAAACGTAAAATGAATGAGTTTCCAGTACAAGAAATTACTGGAATTAAATTAGGTGTTCAGCCTCATGGTATCGTGATGCGTCAAAAAATGGGACTACAAGAAGGTGTAGGTTCAATTGGTTGGAAAGATATCTATGAGTGGTATAACACGCCAGATTTCATTTTGGTGAACTTTAAAGTTAAAGGTCAGCAAGGCGCTTATATCTTGCCAAAACGAATGAACAGCAAAAATTTCTCTTTCGAGACCATCCGTAAACATCTAAAAGAAAGCGTTGGTGAGCCAAAATCACTGTAAATACGGCTTTATATTAAAACCTCCAACTTTGGAGGTTTTTTTATCACAATTTTTTATATGAGAATGAGAATAAATATTATCTTCAAATACATTCCACTTTTTTTGAGTTAGGTTATAATCGCACCATTCAAAAATTCCAATTCACTCAGACCCTTATGTTCAAGAAAATATTTTTCCAGTTACACTGGTTTTTCGGAATAACAGCAGGCCTTATTTTGGCACTTATGGGTGTCACTGGGGCGATATATTCTTATGAGCAGCAAATTATCAAGCTGATCAATCAGGAAAGTTATACAGTTGTTGCTGAACAACGCCCAAAATTAACACCAGCTGAAATTTATCAACATTTCCAGCAGGAGCATCCTGATCTTAAAATCAATAGCATTACAATTGCTGCTCAACCTACTGACTCATCGAGTATCAATGTTGCGAAAGAAGGCGAACGTCGTGGTTTGACCATGATGATCAATCCCTACAGTGCTGAATTACTACCTGAAATTAAAGGTCGAAAATTCTTCGCATTCGTACAACAACTACATCGTAACTTGACAGTCGGACCAGTTGGAAAACAAATTACCGGTGCATGTACACTGATTCTTATTTTCTTTGTCCTCAGTGGCTTATATCTACGTTGGCCGAAAAAACACAGTTTCAAACAATGGTTTTCAGTTAAACCCAAATTAAAAGGTCGAAACTTTATTTGGGATTTACACGCAGTCGTTGGAACATGGGTGGCCATTTTCTATCTCATGTTGGCTTGCACAGGTTTATATTGGTCATATGACTGGTGGCGCAACAGCATGTTTAAAGTGCTTGGTGTTGAGCGCCCGCAACCCCAAATGCAAGCGGGAGGTCCTGGTTCAAATGCTGGACCAAATGCTCAACGTGAAGGACGTGAAGGACGTGAAGGACGTGAAGGACGTGAAGGACGTGAAGAGCGTAAATCACTCCAAACAGAACAGATTCACTTTGCGCTCAACCAATCTTGGTCTACTTTTAATCAACAGTTTAAAAATCAATTTTCTTCCGCAACCTTCACCATTCCTAAACGTGCAAACGGTGAATTAGAACTGAGTTTCGTTGATCCTGTTCCGCAACATGAACGTGCTCGTAACAAAGCGACTGTCGACTTAAATACGAATCAATTGAAAGATGTTGAATTGTACGAAGACAAAAAGCTCAATGAAAAAATCATGAGCAGCATGTTACCTGTACACCGTGGCAGCTTCTTTGGTCCTATTTACCAGTTCTTCGCGATGTTAGCTGCACTCGCTATGCCGTTATTCTTTGTGACGGGTTGGATGCTCTACCTCAAACGCCGCAAGCAAAAACAATTGACCCGTGAAGCGAAGCAAAATTTAGCAGTGGTTAATGTTGATCCAAATGCCAAACCTTGGCTCATCGCTTATGCAAGTCAAACTGGTGTATCCGAGCAATTGGCTTGGCGTACAGCTTCAATTCTGCAAGCAGCACGCCAACCCGTCACTGTTAAATCAGTGCAAAGCCTGACCACTAATGAGCTACAAACAGCATCTCAAATTCTAGTGGTCGCGAGTACTTACGGTACAGGTGAAGCTCCAGACTTAGCTGCAAGCTTTGAAAAGAAATTGATGTCTCATCCACTTAATCTAAGTCATGCTCAATTCGCAGTTATGGCACTTGGTTCACGTGAATATCCTGACACTTATTGTAGTTTTGGTCATCGTATTTATGACTGGTTCAATGCATCTGGTGCAACTCCCCTCTTTAATGTGATTGAAGTGGACAATGCCAATAACCAAGATATTCAAAATTGGACAGATGCACTCGCACAAGCTGCTCAATTGGAATTAGCAACACTATCTATTGATAAAGTCTTTGATCAATGGAAACTTCAAAAACGTACACTGCTTAATCCAAACAGTTTGGGTCAACCAGCTTATAATTTAGAGCTTGAGTCTGATCACGACGCGATCTGGCAAGCTGGAGATATTGCGGAAATTCAACCCGGCAATAGCATTGAACGTATTCAAGCATTTTTACAACAGCACAACTTAGATGAGGCTTTAGTTCTCGCAACTACAGGTCAAACCTTAGTTGAAAGCCTGTGGAATAAAAATTTAAATAGCGAGATTCAGCCATTTGCTACAGCTGAGGAACTCGTTGAGCAGCTTGAAAATTTACCTACTCGTGAATATTCGATCGCAAGTATTCCAACTCAAGGCATGATGCGCTTGGTGGTACGTCAACAACGTGATGAACAGCAGCAACTCGGCTTAGGCTCAGGCTGGTTAACACATCATGTTGCGGTTGGTGCTCAGGTACAACTTCGTATTCGAACCAATGAATCATTCCATTTAATTGATGATAATCGACCGATTATCTGTATCGGTAACGGGACAGGAATCGCAGGGCTAATGAGCTTAATTTCAGCTCGCGTACGTTTGGACTACACTGACAACTGGCTCATCTTCGGTGAACGCCAACGCGAACATGATTTCTTTTATAAAGAAACAATCGAAGCTTGGCAAAATACAGCGATGTTAAAGCGTATTGATCTTGCGTTCTCTCGAGACCAACCAGAAAAAGTCTATGTACACCATATTCTGCGTCAAAATGCGGATGAAGTCGTTAAATGGATTCATCAAGGTGCTGTCATCTATGTGTGCGGCAGTATCAATGGTATGGCAAGCGATGTTGATCTAGCTTTAATTGAAATCTTAGGTGAAACTACTGTAGATGAATTAAGACAAGCTGGTCGCTACCGTAGAGACGTTTACTAACAAGGTTATTATGATCAAAACCGAGCACGATTTTTATTTAATCTGCTCGGTTTTTTTATGCGATATACTTTTTCTCATTTCCCACTAGTGATGACATCGAATGTATATAAGGATTTTAAAACTTTTCGCTTGGTTAATAGCATTGATACTATTAATCGATGGAATCATTTTAATGAGTCAAAATAAAATTCATTTGGGTACTGTACTTCCAGCATTTATTGGCATAATGATTATTGTATGTCTGTTTTTTAATAAGAAAATCCAACTCTACCGTTTGAATCATTCTAACTTTAACTTGTTTTGGAAAATGGGATGGACAATTTTTTCCATCTGGTTAATCAGCTTGGCTATTTTTTTTATTTTTTTAGCTAAATCAAATCATTCCCCTATCATGAATACACCACCTGATGCGATTATTATTTTGGGTAGTGGTTTAATTAACAACCACCCCTCCCCAACGCTTCAGGCTCGATTAGACCAAGGTGCAACGATCGCCGCTCAATATCCCAATAGTTTTGTTATTGTGACTGGCGGTTTGGGATTTGATCAGAAAATTACTGAAGCTGCAGTGATGAAAGCATATTTGATCGACAAATATCTTATTCACCCACAGCGTATAGTTGAAGAAAGTCAAAGCACCAGCACCGAACTCAATTTAAAAAACAGTGTTCCGCTGCTAAACAAAATAGACTTAAACCAAGATAGTCATATTGTAGTTGTGACTAGTGATTTTCATACACCACGTGCTGCAGCCATTGCCCGATTTCAAGGTTATACCCAAATCACATCAGTCAGTGCTGAAACTCCTTTAACCACACGATATAACGCATGGCTTAGAGAATATTTTGCTTATATTAGTGGTTGGATTTTAAGAGAATACTAAATTTTCTATTTATCATGTATTCGGATTTTTCGAGGCGAAGGAACCCCTTCTCTATTTAATTTTTCAGGTTGATCGATCGATAACTGGTATAGATAAGCTTTTAGGTCAATTAGAAATTGTCGCCCCGATACCAAAACATTTTGACCTTCTGGCATCAAGTTCAGTGACAAATGAGTATTGTGTTGTCGAATATAAGGAACAACTTGTTCAATAAATGGTATCAGTTGGATTTCCTCCACATGATATTTTTCCCACTTATCACGAACCAATAATTGTGCCATACCTTTACTTTGCCAAACAGCAAGCGTGCGCTGACCAGATGGAGTGGAGCACAATGCCCAGCCATCATTATATAAACTATAAACTTTAGCCTGAGCGACAATTGTTTCCATAAATTGTTGGTATTGTTCTTTTGGAGAGACAACTGTAGAGGCAATAG
This sequence comes from Acinetobacter sp. DSM 11652, assembly GCF_900109815.1. NCBI lineage: Bacteria > Pseudomonadati > Pseudomonadota > Gammaproteobacteria > Moraxellales > Moraxellaceae > Acinetobacter > Acinetobacter sp. DSM 11652. Next base: position 93,627 of record NZ_FOBK01000006.1, on the reverse strand, counting down.
AGGTACTTGAAGGCTTACGCTGGTATGGATTTCTCATAATTCTATTATAAACATGAATTCATCATATTTTATATAAATTATAGAAACTTAAAAGACTTTTTATAGAAAGAATATGGTGGGCGCTGACGGGATCGAACCGCCGACATTCTGCTTGTAAGGCAGACGCTCTACCAACTGAGCTAAGCGCCCTTGAGGAATAAAAATAGCATCGCTATTTTTAAGATGCAAGAAAGAAATCTTGCTGATTGAAACCATCATATCTAGACAAGGGATCTAGAAAATGGCGCAGCGGACGGGACTCGAACCCGCGACCCTCGGCGTGACAGGCCGATATTCTAACCAACTGAACTACCGCTGCA
>NZ_FOBK01000006.1:0-92828 GCF_900109815.1 Acinetobacter sp. DSM 11652 | reverse complement strand
TGGTGGGCGCTGACGGGATCGAACCGCCGACATTCTGCTTGTAAGGCAGACGCTCTACCAACTGAGCTAAGCGCCCTTTACGACTTCATCGTTTGTGTGGTGCATTATAGAGAATCCTCAGATACTGTCAAACGCTTTTCTACAGGTTTCTCAGTTTTTCAGTTTGAATGATTAAAAAATAGATCATTTCTCTTAAAAAATCGCTTTTTTGTCTATTATTTGCCTGATTAGATATATGTTTTTATTTTTATTCAAAGTTTTTATCACAACACATTTTACGATTCTGATTTAAAATTGATCCAATTCGATCTCTTGTTCTGAAATATAGACTAAAGCACCTTCGTCCAATGTATCAAATAGCTCAATGACATCTGCACTGTGCATTCGAATACATCCATGTGATTTAGGAATGCCTAAAGGTTCTGACTCTGGCGTACCATGAATATAGATATATCTATTATAGGTATCACAACCCTCCCCTTGATTAAAACCAGGTTCTAAACCTGCTAACCAAAGAATTCGCGTTAGAATCCAGTCACGTTCTGGAAATTGCTTGCCAAGTTCCACATCATAGATCTCCCCAGTCCAAAGACGTGCTTTAAAAACAGCATTGATTGGGTGGTCATCGCCAATTTTTTGTTCAATGCGATGCCATCCTCTTGGGGTTTTACCTGAATTTTCCTGTTCACCTATACCGTTCAATCCAGTAGACACCAAATAGCTTTTTTTCATACGTGGTACATATAGAACTTGTTTCGCCATATCAATCAGGATATCCGCCTGACTTAGGGTATAACTTTCAAGATTTGGGTTCATACAAAACTCAGGGTTAAATTATTTTTAATCATTTATTTAAACAATATTTTTTGATTCAGGTCTTAACCACAACCAAATCGCGACAATTAGCATGGTGAGATTCGTAAAAATTTTTACTAAATCAGGAGCATTGGTATAAAGCATAAGAATACCGCTGATCAACATCATCATCGAGGCGAGCCATTTTGCTTTGCGTGGAACCGTGCCATGCTCACGCCAATTTCGCAGTGTTGGTCCATATTTAGGATGATTGAGTAGCCAATCATCAACCTGTGGCCAACCTTTTGAAGCAGCCCATGCGGCAAGAATTAAAAAGACTGTGGTTGGCAATCCTGGCAATAGCGCACCAATAAAACCTAGAGTCACAAAAATAATGACTAAGCTCCGCCAAAACACGATTTTCATACCGCAACTCATTCAGTTGAATCTCACTAGTATATATGCTTTTGTGGTAGTGTCTGATTGTAAATTTATTTTCAGTTTTGAATTCTAGTTGGAGAAACGGTGCAATCTGATTTTTATGAGCCATGGCAGAACTTTCATCATACAATTGTACGTCAACTGGCTTTTGTCATCGCAAGTCCTAATATTATTCGTTTTGCGCCTAAAGAATTAACGATCGTTCATCCTTTTGAATTGCACCATGAACAATTTTGGCAAACTCAGTACGAAAAATATATCTCCAGACTGCATGATCTAGATCAAAACCCACAAGAGCTGATTGATTTTATTCAGCAACTTAAAAGTACGCGTCTAGGTTTGCGCTTTGAATTTTTAATGTGGTTCTGGCTGCAAGATGATCAACGCGATCAAGCTGATTTTTCGCTGTTAGATCACAGTGTTCAAATCATTGACGGCCGCCATACTTTGGGTGAAATTGACTTTGTGATATTAAATCATCACACCCAAGAAATTGAACAATGGGAAGTTGCACTGAAATTTTATTTAGCAGAACAAGACTTTCAACTTCAACATTGGTACGGATTAAATCGAAGCGACACTCTATTTAGAAAGCTCAATCATTTTACGCAAAAGCAATTTCAATTTACTCAAGCCAATACTTATAAAATTGATCGAAAAATTGCGGTGATGAAAGGTCAACTCTACTTTCCGTATCATACCGAACTTCAAACCTTACCTAACTGGGTCAGCCCACATCGTCGTATAGGCACATGGGGACATCAATTACGATCATCTTTTTATCGACTGGAAAGACAGGAATGGATTTGTCCGAATGCAAGTCAGACTTCAAATGAAGCACATTGGTGGAGTAATGGGCTTTATCACAATGTACAAACAAATCAGTTTTATATGTACCGTCAACCAGCTTTAAAGCTCCCTTACGTGTAGTTCGTGTAATAAAAAAATGTATCGAATACAATTAATAACATTCTGATAATAAAACTCTCATATTCTTCTAAATGATTAATTTTTATTCTGATTAAGCATCAAAATAATTTACAATCATTGGAGATAATGATGAAAAAAGTATTAGCCGCTTCATTCGTAGTTGCATTTGTATTAACTGGTTGTAATACATTCAAGGGTTTTGGACAAGACGTTTCAAAAGCTGGGGAAACTGTAACAAATACTGCTGAAAAAACTTCAAACGAAATTCGTAACAACTAATTCGAAGTTGAAGCTAAAAGCCCTATTTTTTAATAGGGCTTTTTTTATTTAAATTTGATTTCCTTGAATGATTAATATTTTGCATCAAATTCAACATACTTTATGATAGATCGACTTTGACCAATTCGATTTCTCTCCATGACCCAATCTGCAACACTCGATTTAAGCTTACAATTACTTCGCCAACCTTCAGTGACTCCAGTCGATCATAACTGTCAAAATATTATGGCTGATCGATTATCAAAGATTGGTTTTAACATTGAAAATATGCGTTTTGAAGATGTAGATAACTTATGGGCTCGTCGCGGGACTGAATCACCTGTGTTTTGTTTTGCGGGTCATACTGATGTTGTTCCTACAGGCAATCTAGAAGCGTGGAACTCCGATCCATTCGCCCCAGAAATTAGAGATGGAAAGTTATACGGGCGTGGCAGTGCAGATATGAAAACGGCGTTGGCAGCCATGGTAATTGCCTCTGAACGTTTCGTTGCTAAGCATCCAGACCACAAAGGTTCGATTGCTTTTTTGATCACTTCAGATGAAGAAGGTCCATCTATCAATGGAACAGTGAAAGTTGTAGAAACTTTAGAAGCACGCCAAGAAAAAATGACATGGTGTTTGGTCGGTGAACCGTCAAGTACGAATACTTTAGGTGACATTGTTAAAAATGGCCGTCGTGGGTCTCTCAATGCCAATTTAACAGTGAAAGGTAAGCAAGGGCATGTGGCCTATCCACATTTGGCAATTAACCCAATTCATACAGCCTCAAAAGCAATTGCTGAATTATGTGAGACAGAATGGGATCAAGGCAATGAGTATTTCCCTGCAACGTCTTTCCAAATCTCCAATATTTCTGCTGGAACGGGTGCAACCAATGTTGTGCCTGGCACGATGAACTTATTATTTAACTTCCGTTATTCTACAGAAGTTACTGCTGATGAATTAAAAGCACGTACACATGAAATTTTAGATCGCCACGGCGTTGAGTATGATATCGAGTGGACACTATCAGGTTTACCATTCCTTACCCCTGTTGGAGAGCTCGTCAATGCTGCCAAAAAAGCGATTTTGGATGTGACTGGTACGACAACAGAATTATCAACCAGTGGTGGTACATCAGATGGCCGCTTTATCGCACCAACTGGAGCTCAGGTACTCGAACTGGGAGTGCTTAATGCCACAATTCATCAAATTAATGAACATGTTGAAATCGCACATTTGGAACCTTTAGCTGAAATTTATGAAAAAATCTTAATTGAGTTATTGGCATAACGCTAAAATTTAAGAGCAACGAAATATAAAAAAGGATGCGAATGCATCCTTTTTTAATTCGCTTAAAATACTTCAATCCTGTTTTAAAAGCTGATTGATCTGCTCAATCAACACTGCTTCTTGGAAAGGTTTACCCATATAAGCCGATACACCAAGCTCAAGAGCATGTTGTTTATGCTTATCCCCCACTCGTGAAGTGATCATAACCACAGGTAAGTTCTGCAGATGTGGTTGATTTCTCACCCACTGCATCACTTCAAAACCATCCATTCTTGGCATTTCAACATCAATTAACATTAAGGCAGGTGTTGAATGCTGTAAATGTTCAAGTGCTTCAATACCATCTATAGCTGTGACAATCTGGTAACCATAACGCTCAAGTAGTTTAGATGTCACTTTTCGAACTGTGACCGAATCATCAACCACTAAAATCGTAGGTGCTTCATTGTCATGCTCTAAATTTGAGAGCTTCGACTCTAGATGTACAGACCAATCCTGCTGAGTGAGATATTGAACCACACGATTTACATTTAAAATTGGGCAAATTTCTCCACTACCCATAATGGTTACACCGCTGAGATAATCAATTTGATGGATCAGCCCCCCAGTCTGTTTCACAATAATTTGTGAATTAGTTCCTAAGACTTCATCAACGAATAAAGCCACAGGTTGAGACTGGTGCATATTCACCAAAATCACTGGAACTTTTTGGGTTTCTGAATATGGTGAGTTTCTTTTTATATGTTGATTTAACAATACAAAGTCAGCCAAATCGTTTAATTGATAACTTGCTTCATGCACTCTCAACAACTGACCCTGTTGTTTCGCGTGATTTAAATCATGTCTATCGATCATTTCAACACGTTGTATTTGATGTAACGGTAAGGCAAAGAATTGGTCCGCAACTTTTACCATCAATGCTTCAGTAATAATTGAAGATTTAGGAATTCTGATTTCAAAACAAGTTCCTTGTCCTCTTTCCGAAGAAACATGAACATGCCCACCCAGTGCCTGTATTTCACTTTTTACGACATCTAAACCGACACCACGTCCTGAAACCGTTGTTAATTTTGCAGCAGTGGTAAAGCCTGGTCTAAAAATCAATTGTAATAGTTCAGTTTCAGAATATTCCCGTTCAGTATTGAGCCAACCAAATTCAACAGCTTTTTGCTTAATCTCTTGTGAATCAATTCCTCGACCATCATCCTTGATCAAAATACTCAGCTCATTGTGATGATTCACCAGTGTCAGTTGCATGACTGCTTGTTCAGGTTTATTTAATTTCAACCGCTGTTCTACTGACTCAATTCCGTGATCAATCGCATTACGCAGAATATGCTCAAGTGAGGTGATCAACTTTTCAAGAATACTACGATCTAATTCGATGTCTGCATGTTCAATCTGTAACTGAACAGATTTATTCAGATTCATCGAAAGTTGCTTGCATAAGCGTTCAAGACGCATTTGTATCGTCTTGAATGGCACGACACGAGTACGCATCAACGAGTGTTGGATGTTGTTTTGTATTCTTGCCTGCTGAATCAATATACTTTCTGCAGACTGAAGCTTTTCGTGCAGAGTGTTTCTGATATCTAACAAGTCTGATGTTGACTCTGATATAGATTTAGAGAGTTGATTGAGTGATGAATATTGATCCATTTCTAAGGGATCAAACCCATGCTCGGCGGAATTATGTGATCTACGTTGTAATAAAATTTGGGATTCTAATTCCCCCTCCATCCGTCTCAATTGTGAAGTAAGGCGCTGAATGGTTTGATCCATTTCTACCAAATTTGACCGATATGATTTTAACTCTACTTCAACTTGCGAACGTTGAATCAAATCCTCCCCAATCAAATTAAGAGTTGCTTCAATTACAGCAGTAGAGACTGAAAGTGTCTCGTTCGCTACGGCAGATTGCACAAACTTTTGCAAATTGCCACTCATTGGGGGCGGTAAAACACTCTCCTTAGCGTTAGATGGTTCATTCTGATGTGAGTTTTGCTGAACGGAAGAAGAGTCAAACTTTGATGAATTATTATGCGTAGTGACTAAATCACTTAAATTGGTTTCAAGGTCCGCTGATAAAGTTGAATGAATACTAAAATCTGAAGACATGTGGTGAGTGATATCATTTTGCATCGAATGTACTAAGTTCAGCTTCGAGTCACCACCCTTAAGATTGAAATGTCCAAGTTCAATTAAACCCTGAATAAGCCTTAATGCCTGTTCTATCGGATAATCAACAGACTCAGTTTTAATGATTTTGACACGCCGTACCAAATCCAGCTGTAAGGCTTTAATCAAAATAATGAAACTTTTTATATCAATTTGTTGCTCTGAAATGAGTTGAAGATATAAAGATTCAAGCTCATGGATTAGATTTGCAAAGTAATCTGCTTGCAACATGTATGCACCACCTTTCAACGTGTGCAATTGCCGCATAATTTTTTGGATACACGTAGCATCTTCTTGATACTCTAACCATCTATTGAACAAGTCTTCGATTTGAGACAAGATTTCTTCCGCTTCCTCGACAAAAAAACCACTTACTTCGCGATCTAAGCCCTGTTTTGCTTTCGCTGAATCTTTGAGTGCGTAATCTATATTGAGTAATGTCAGAATTGTTTCATCTAAGGAGCGAGCAGATACTTCGCTCTCCTGCTCTATAGTGGAAATGCAATTCGATTGATTGGAAAAGCTGAAGTATTCATGATTAAGTTGTTTTAAATCACCTAATAGCTGCTGAGAAACTTCATTATTTTGAGCAAATTGACCTATAGCGAGTTCATCAAATATTTCTAAGAGTTTTTCATGCCCTTGTTGTAAAACTCGGTAGACATTTGAGTAGGCAATTGAATTCGGTTCTCTTGCAATGTTGAAGTGAATTGAACTCAAAATTTCTGAAATTTTTTGAAGGAGATCAAAATCAACTTTAATGGCAAATTTAGCAATTGAACTGAGTTGTTGACTCAGTAAGCTCGAACGTTCAGTAGTACGTGTAGAGCTAAAGAGGTTAGAAATACCATCTTGTACAAAGGTATCGATAAGGAAAACATCTTCTACACCCAAATCTACAATTTTCTTGAGTAACTCTTGCGGATCAAGATTTGGATCGTTCTGTGTAATCTGTTCTGAGAAGTCTCTCAATGCGATTAAAAAAGTATGCTCTAATGCCTGAAACTGTTGTTGTCTCGTTACGTTGTCACCTGTTGTTTGCAAGCTTTCTAAGTAATACTGGATTAAATCAATATACTGTGTTGTGAGCGCTTGCAATTCTTTATTGTTGGTATCAAGAAATGGATTACGTTGTATTATTTTTTCGAATGACTGACTCAATACTTCAATTTTCTCAAGTCCAACAATTGCAGAACTCCCCCTGAGAGAATGGACAACACGTGCAAGCGTATCCACCTGAAATTGTTGATTGGATTTATCCAACATATCTTGCAGGGATTTCAATTGTTCTGAAGCTTCAGCATAAAAACTTTGCAGAACCTCGTTATCCCATATTTGAGTATTCTCAATTGTGGCTGTTGCTGAGAGTGAATTTGAGTCATTCAAACAATGACATTCAATCCTGAAATCTAGATCTAGCTGTGTGAGATGAGCGTTGATCGCCAACAAAGGATGCAATGATTGATCTATGATATTTGAATGTTCTAATTGCCGACCTAAAAGCAATAGAGGTTTAACATCTAATTGAATCGCTTGTTTCACTGTTAAACTAGGCACAATGATGTAGCGATATATACGAGAGATCACCTCAACATACTCAAGGACCAGTTGACTCCATGAACGTTGCTGATCAAGCCTAATATTCAGTATTGTCTCAACGGTCCATGCAAGCTCAGAAACTGAGTTGAATCCAAGCATTCGACCTGAACCCTTTAAGGTATGAAAATTACGGCGCAATGCTTGCCAAATATTTACCTGTTCTAAATCATTCGATAAGACTTGAAGATTTTCTGATATTTCTAGAAGTAATTCCTTAAGCTCTTCAGCAAAGGTGGTAATAAGCTCCTCATCTTCAAAATTTGATTCATCCTGAGGAAGCTGCATATCTATATATGCACGATAGAGTGCTTCTGAAAGATATAATTGTATTTTATTAGGATTATTATTTTTCATGGCTCAATCACTCAGGTAATTTAAAGTTTGCTACTGATTTCCTTAAAGAATCAGCCATTTGAGTGAGTTCTGCTATCGATTGTGCAGTATCTAAGGTTGAAGCATGATTTTCTCGTGTGACATCTTGCACAAGCGACATTGTTTTCGCAATTTGACCCGCAGCAGCTGACTGAACTTTTGAGGATGCTGAAATATTCGCAATCAGTTGAGCCAACTGTTTTGAAATCAACTGAATATCTGCAAGTGCTGCTCCTGCATCTTGAGCAAGTCCAGTCCCCTTAACCACCTCAGAAGTTGTTTGCTCCATAGAGCGAACGGCCTCATGCGTATCTAATTGAATATTTTTTACCAATATCTCAATATGTTTGGTCGCAGCAGTTGAACGTTCAGCTAAACGCTGCACCTCATCAGCAACACTCGCGAAACCTCGTCCAGCATCGCCTGCCATTGCGGCTTGAATGGCTGCATTTAAAGCCAACAGATGCGTTTGCCCTGCAATGTCTTCAATGGTTGCAACAAAGTTTCCAATCTCTTGAGTAGATTCACCCAGCCTTTTAATTTTTTTTGATGTTTCTTGAATCTGCCCTCGTATTTGATCCATTCCATCTATTGATCGTTCAACCACTTCCCCACCCTTCGCTGCGATAAGTACAGCGCGCTGAGCAACTTTTGCAGATTGCGCTGCATTTTCATAAACGTGATCAATTGAGTCCGCCATGTCATGAATGGCGAGCGATGTATTTTGGATTTCACGAGCTTGCAGCTCTGAAGATTGCGCCAATTGTGAACTCATGTGCTGAGTTTGATGAATATATTGGGTAACTTGTTGAGAAGCCTGATTAATTCTCATCACCAAATCACGCAAATGATCTATCGCTACATTAATTGAATCCGCGATTGTCCCCGTAAAATCTGCAGAAACCGCAGCATATTTGGTCAAATCGCCTTCAGCTAAATCACCAATTTCATCTAAAAGTCGATAAATCGCGGTTTGATTTTTCTTATCTTTATCCACTAGTTCCATTAAACGCAAACGATCTTCTTGGCTTCTTAAAATAAAAAGTTTAATCACTGCAAAGGTGAAGCTCGATAAACTAATCAACAATAAAAGTGACAGTAAAATCAGTAACCACGTCGAACCTGTGCGAATTTCATTGAGAGCAACTTGAATTTTTTGTAACTGAGATTCCGTGATATTGCTTTGAGACTCTAACCACAGTCGATCTACTTCATTTAAAGCTGGACTATAAAAATAAACTGATTTTACATTTTCAAGTTGTGAACTAAAAATAAGCTGAGAGTTTTTGAGAATCTGTAATGTATAATCTGTAGGATTATCCTCAAACTGTTGAGTCTGAATAATCATCATTTGATTGAGATATTTCAGTTCCCCCACCCCACGACTTTGCTCCACCGTGCGTGGGAGATTAAACATAAGAAACAATAAAATCAGAAAAGCACAAACGAGGCTAATAATAGCCATGATTAAATAAGACTTCGTTTGGGCAGATTGCCCAAACAGCTCTGAAAACTGTTCAAGTTTTAACTTAAGTGAAGCTTTCCATCCCTGTGTGTTGGAATCTGAATCATTCACATTCCGACTGGTCTTTTTTAACCGTAAACTCACTCAGCTCCCCCAAAAAACTATTGCTGACTACACATTAAATTGAATTTGATGTGAACATGTGCTTTAGACGATCATGCTCATATAGCAGACTCATCATCAGCACAGCTACAGGTGTTGAATGATCGAGAAAATAACCTTGGCAAAACGATCTATATGGTTCTGCGATCAAATCCGAACTGGTGCTATAGGTATTATTCTTATAATGTTTTACACCAAGGACTTCATCCACAAGCAATCCAACACAGTCTTGCCCCACGTTAAAACATAAAATTTTAACATTAGCGTGTAATTGTGTTGATTTACTCAAAGCAAATTGCTTTAGATCTAATACGGACAGTACTCGACCTCGCAAATTCGCTAAACCTAAATACCACGGCGGCGTAAGTGGTAATGAGGTAATGCTCAGTAAAGGGCTAACCTCCGCAATATCACCAAGTGGGGTAATAAATTGCTGCTGCTCAACTTTAAAACATACACCAGACCAGAGGTCCTGATTTTGCACATCACGGTACTCATTTGCTTGAGCCGAATTAGCATTACTGGCTTGCGTTAACCAGTGTTGTTGATCACTTTCATCTTGAATGATCATGCTGTGCCTGTATTTAAATATTGCTGAATGACATCAAGTAATCTTGATTCATCTACAGGTTTGATCAGGTAGTCGACAGCGCCTTGTCTTTTGCCCCAAATTCGATCCGTATCCTGATCTTTGGTACTGACAATGACAACTGGAATATGCTTCGTTACATCAGCTCTTGCAATTTGCCGCGTCGCTTGAAATCCATTCACACCAGGCATCACCACATCCATAAGTACAAGATCTGGTTGCTCTGCTTGCGCTAAGGTAACACCATCTGCACCATTGGTTGCTTCTAGCACTTCATAGCCATTTTTGGACAGAATTTCTTTAAATCTAAACATTTCTGTTGGAGAGTCATCTACCACTAAGATACGTGTCATATTTTGTTTTCCCAGTACTTAACGTGAAGCGACAAGTTTACGAATCGCATTCAATAGCTCATCTTTACTGAATGGTTTCGTGAGGTATTCATCAGATCCAACAACTCGTCCTTTTGCCTGATCAAACATCCCATCTTTACTGGATAGCATGACCACTGGAATATGTTGGAAATTTTGTGAGTTTTTTAACAATGCGCACGTTTGATACCCATCTAAACGCGGCATCATAATATCTACAAAAATAATATCAGGTCGAGTTTCAGCAATTTTAGATAATGCTTCAAATCCATCTACTGCAGTTACAACGTCATATCCTTCACGCTGTAATAAAGTTTCTGCGGTCCGACGAATCGTTTTTGAATCATCAATGACCATCACTTTAATATTTTGCAGATTATCATCCATTGAATGATCCTTCCTGAGATGAGATTTAAAGAAAAATGAAACGCTTAATTTAGAGAATAACCATTATTTTCTAACATAACATTACATTGATTTTCAATGCAGTTGAGTACTCGCGGAGAGATTGTGTCACAAAGCTTCATAGAATTTAAGGGTGAATCAGATTAAGCGTAAATTATTTAACGGTTTATATTTATAAATTTACCAAAACCACATAAAATGCTTGTTATTAAAAGCAAAAATTAAAAAATTGAATTGATATCACGGGGGCCAATTCCAATGTTTAATCTTTCGCACAAATCAAGAATTGGGTTAAAGCATCTTCATCATAAAACATTCTTAGTGATCATGATGACATTTGGTTTATGTATCAGTGAAGCAATTGCTAATACCACAGTGACCAAACCGTCTTGGTATCGTTATTATGATAAAAATGGCGTAGCTAATATTAGTAGCTCGGTAACACCCGAGCATATTCGTCACGGTTATGAAGCACTTGACCGTAATATGCAAGTGATTAAAAAAAATCGACCTTATGATGCCGATAAAGAACAGCAACAAAGTGGTGTACGTACGCAACAAGCCAAACAACATGAACAAGATCTACGCTTAAAACGTGCTTATGGTTCTAGTAAAGTGGCTGCGAACAAACGTGATGATATGTTGAAAAACATCAACAAACAAATCACCTTTCAAAAACAACAGTACCAACAACTGGAGCAAGATCGAATATTGTTTAAAAAGCAGGAACAGACCTATATCAAAAAAGGGAATCCTGTCCCTAAAAACTTACAAGATCGAATCACTTATAATGCGCAGAATATGAGTAATATCCAAAAAAATATTGAATCTTTACAAACAAACTATCGAAATACTCAATCACAATACGACAATATTATCAAGCGCTTAAAAACTCTTGAATAAAGAAGAGTTTGTCTGAATGGAAAGGAATTATCACATGCCGAATGCGACTCGACACAGCAGTCAGTTTAAGAAATATCTCGTATTAGGAACGCTGTGTACGAGTTGTCTTTTAGCCGCTTGTCAAAAAAATGACGAAAGTGTACAGCCAACCTCATCTACCCCTCAAAAAATTGAATTAATACAACAGGACTTAGTCAAAGTTGAAAATGGGGTCTCAAATCTGAAATTTGCTTTCACGGGCACCATACGCGCTGTGAATCAAAGTACAATTCAAGCTCAAGTGACTGCCACTGCTAGTCAAGTCTCTGTACAAGTCGGTGAAAAGGTGAGTAAAGGGCAAGTCTTGGTACGTTTAAATAATCAAGATAATGCAGCCCGACTCGCACAAGCTCGCGCTAATCTTGCTTCTGCACAAGCGCAGGCACAACAAGCTGCAAATATGGTCACTCGAAAAAAACGACTTTATGATCAAGGATTTATTTCTAAGGTTGAATATGAACAAAGTCAAGTGGAGCATAAAGCTCAACTCGAAACTGTACGAGCTCAGCAAGCAAATGTGGATATCGCACTGAAAGCCGATGCTGATGGATTAATTCGTAGCCCCATTTCTGGCGTGATTACCAAACGTCAAGTTGAACCTGGTCAAACCGTTTCAATGGGTCAAACACTATTTGAAATCGTAGATCCACAAAAATTAGAGATTCAAGCAAAACTCCCTGTCGAATCTCAACATGCGCTCAACATTGGAAACAATATTGAATATAAAATTCAAGGGACTACCCAAAATTATACTGCCAAGTTAACACGCATTTCCCCAATGGCCGATCAAATCAGTCGTCAGGTTGAGTTTTTTGCTCAACCGAATGAATCAATCAATTCACTGAGTATTGGTGCTTTTGTCGAAGGTTTCATTTTAGATAACAAACAAATTCAGGGGCAAAAAGTTCCGCTTGATACTATTCAAGATGCAGATGGCAAACCTTATCTGTGGATCATCCGTGATCAGAAAATTCAGAAAGCCAATATTCGAATTCTGGATCGACAACCCAACGAGAATATTGCAATGATCAGTGGTCTTCAGCCAACGGATTACATCAGTAGAATTAAGTTTAATAATGATGACTTAAATAAAACAGTCTCAATTGCTTCAAAGTAAGACAGGATCTGAACTATGTGGTTAACTCGAATCAGTGTGAAATATCCTGTCTTTACGATCATGATGATGCTATGCCTGATGGTATTGGGCTTATCATCATGGCAACGAATGGGAGTTGAAGAATTCCCTGATGTCGATTTCCCATTTGTGGTCGTGTATACCACTTACCCAGGTGCTTCTCCTGAAACTGTTGAATCTGAAATTACCAAAAAGATGGAAGATCAGATCAATACGATCTCAGGTGTTAAACAAGTGATATCGCAGTCGAGTGAAGGACTCTCTACAATTATCACTGAGTTTAATTTGGATGTTCCTTCAACCGTTGCAGCTCAAGATATTCGAGACAAAATTGCGCCAGTGACAGCTGAATTTCGTGATGAAATTACTGATCCTATTGTTGAGCGCTATGACCCTTCCGCAGGTGCCATCATGTCGGTGGTATTTGAGTCTGAGAATATGTCACTCCGAGAGCTCAGCTCTTATTTAGATCAAAAAATTGTTCCTCAATTGAGAACTGTTCGTGGGGTAGGTACAGTTAACCTGCTAGGTGACTCGCAGCGTCAAATTCGTATTGAAGTTAATCCACAAAAATTACAAAGTCTTGGTGTTGGCGTTGATCAAGTCATTAACACACTAAAAGGCGAAAACATTGAAGTCCCTGGGGGCACACTCAAACAGTCAAATTCAGAGCTGGTCGTTGAAATTAAATCAAGAGTAATTCATCCCCAATCCTTTGGGGATCTCATCGTCGCGAGTAAAAATGGCACGCCAATCTACTTAAAACAAGTAGCTGAAATTTACGACAGCCAAGCTGAACTCGAGTCGAGTGCCTTCATTAACGGTCAAAATGCTGTCGCGTTGGATATTCTCAGAAGCTCTGATTCAAATGTAATTGATGTTGTAGATGCGGCTTATAAAACACTAAACCGTATAGAACAACAACTCCCGAAAGGGACAACATTGAAAGTAGTTGTCGATACATCTCGAGGCATACGAGCAAGTATTGGTGATGTTGCCCGTACAATTATTGAAGGTGGTGTACTTGCGGTTGTCATCGTTCTACTGTTTTTAGGTTCATTTAGATCGACGATTATTACAGGCCTTACCCTGCCAATCGCCTTACTTGGTACATTAACGTTCATTTGGGCTTTTGGTTTTACCATCAATATGATGACTCTTCTTGCCCTGTCTTTAAGTATTGGTCTTCTTATTGATGATGCAATTGTGGTACGTGAAAACATTGTCCGCCATGCTGATATGGGGAAAGATCATGTGACTGCTGCTTTAGATGGAACCAAAGAAATTGGGCTGGCAGTTCTCGCAACCACTTTGACTATTGTTGCGGTGTTCTTACCAGTTGCATTCATGGGCGGTATTATCGGTCGTTTCTTCTACCAATTTGGCGTGACAGTGAGTACCGCCGTACTAATCTCAATGTTTGTCAGTTTTACGCTCGATCCAATGCTCTCAGCTCACTGGGCTGAACGTCATCATCCAAATAAAAAACCGAGCGCATTGAAACGCTTCTTCAATGGGATCTCAAATAAACTTGATTCATTAAATGAAGTGTACGAGAAGCTGCTAAAACTGGCTCTAAGATTCCGCTTTCTAACAATTATCGTTGCTGTTGCTTCACTGTTTGGCGCGCTCGCGCTGTCAAAAATGGTGGGAACAGAGTTTGTACCAGTTCCAGATAAAGGTGAAATTCGGATCAAATTTGAAACGCCCGTAGATGCTTCACTCGAATACTCTCAGGCAAAGTTAAAACAAGTTGAATCTATTATTCGACAGCATCCAGAGGTTAAAGGAACGTACGGCGTTATTAATGGGGTGACTGATCGCGGGAAAAACCACGTAAGCATCCGAGTCAGTCTGAGTCCTCGCCAAGAGCGCTCTCAGACACTGACTGATTTAACCAATGAGTTTCGTGATCGACTACAAACAGTGGCGGGTATTACCCTCACCTCTATTGCTTCAGCGGATGAAACTGTGTCTGGTGGTCAAAAGCCTGTCATGATTTCCATCAAAGGACCTGAGCTAGATGAATTACAAAAAATTTCTGATCGCTTCATGGTGGAAATGGCAAAAATTGATGGTGTCGTCGATTTAGAAAGCTCGCTCAAAGAGCCTAAACCTACCCTTGAAGTGCATGTAAATCGTGTACTGGCAAACGATTTAGGATTATCAGTCAGCCAAATTGCCAATGTGATCCGCCCTCTCCTTGCTGGTGATGATGTAACGACGTGGAAAGACGAAAAAGGTGAAACCTATGATGTCAATTTGCGCCTCTCTGAAGATCAACGTACGCTTCCAAGTGACATCAATAATTTATATTTAAAATCGCAAAAAGTGGATGCGAATAATCAACCGATCTTGGTTCCGCTCTCAAGCGTAACAAGCACACACGAAAGTTATGGTGCATCTCAAATCAACCGTCGTGATTTAGCACGTGAAGTCATGGTTGAAGCCAATACTTCAGGTCGACCTGCAGGTGATATTGGTCGAGATATTAAAGCATTGCAAGATAACTTCGAGATGCCTGCCGGCTATGGTTTTGAAACACAAGGTGCAAACGCAGATATGGAAGAATCGATTGGGTACGCTGTTACAGCCGTTACACTTTCTATTGTATTTATCTATATTGTTTTAGGCTCTCAATTCAATAGTTTTATTCATCCTGCGGCGATCATGGCCTCATTACCATTGTCATTGGTCGGGGTATTCCTTGCATTATTCTTATTTAACTCAACAATGAATTTATTTTCCATTATTGGCATCATCATGTTAATGGGATTAGTAACCAAGAATGCGATTCTCCTCATTGACTTTATTAAGAAAGCTATTGATCGCGGTGAGACACGTTTTGATGCCATTATTGCTGCAGGTAAAACTCGACTGAGACCCATTCTGATGACCACAAGTGCGATGGTCATGGGTATGGTGCCATTGGCATTAGGCTTGGGTGAAGGAGGTGAACAAAGTGCTCCGATGGCGCATGCTGTCATTGGGGGCGTCATTACCTCTACCCTGCTGACCTTAGTTGTCGTTCCCGTTATCTTTACTTACTTAGATGACTTTAAGAATTTTATGGTACGTCAAACACGAAAATTCATGTCATAATGTAGAGAATTGTCATGAGGTGTCATTCAAAATGCTCACCTCATTTTTTATCGTATAATCTTATGCTTTAACGCTCATTATTA
Source organism: Acinetobacter sp. DSM 11652 (assembly GCF_900109815.1). Taxonomy (NCBI): domain Bacteria; kingdom Pseudomonadati; phylum Pseudomonadota; class Gammaproteobacteria; order Moraxellales; family Moraxellaceae; genus Acinetobacter; species Acinetobacter sp. DSM 11652. The sequence continues at coordinate 76,708 of NZ_FOBK01000006.1, read as the reverse complement.
GGACAAATTCCATGCGCGCGAGTCGCTTTTTATTTGCAACGTTAAGAGAAACCCCAAGTGATGCTGAAGTAATCTCTCATCAGCTGATGCTTCGTGCGGGTATGATTCGTAAATTGGCTTCAGGATTATATTCTTGGTTGCCAATGGGCGTACGTGTGTTAAATAAAGTCGAAGCGATTGTTCGCGAAGAAATGGACCGTGCTGGTTCACTACAAGTATTGATGCCTGTGACCCAACCAGCAAGTCTATGGGAAGAATCTGGTCGCTATGTGCAATATGGTCCAGAACTTTTACGCTTTAATGACCGTCACAACAACCCTTTTGTTCTCGGCCCTACACATGAAGAAGTCATTACTGATTTAGCGCGTAACGAACTCAAAAGTTATAAACAATTACCCGCTAATTTCTACCAAGTGCAAACTAAATTCCGTGATGAAGTTCGTCCTCGTTTTGGCGTTATGCGCTCTCGTGAATTCGTGATGAAAGATGCTTACTCATTCCATGCAGATCAAGCTTCATTACAAGAAACTTACGACACGATGTACGATGCCTATTGCCGTATTTTTACTCGTTTAGGTTTAGACTTCCGTCCAGTTCAGGCGGATACAGGTTCAATTGGCGGTTCAGGTTCGCATGAATTCCATGTATTGGCATCAAGCGGTGAAGACGATATTGCATTCTCAACTGAATCAGATTATGCAGCCAATATTGAAATGGCTGAAGCGATTCTTGTAGGTGAACGTGCTGCACCAACTCAAGAATTAAAAATTGTTGAAACTCCAAATCAAAAGACTATAGCTGATGTATCTGCTTTCTTAGGCACTGATGCAAAACAGTCTGTCAAAGCTTTGTTGGTACAAGGAGTCGCTGAAGAAGCTAAAACTGCGCCTGTCGTAGCACTGTTCCTTCGTGGTGACCATGAGCTAAACGAAATCAAAGCTGAGAAACATCCGCTGATTGCATCACCACTTGCATTTGCAACTGAAGAACAACTGAGTGCTTTAGGCTTAACCGCTGGTTTTGTTGGTCCTCAAGGTTTAGTCGAAAAAGGGATTAATGTCATCGTTGACCGAGCAGCATCAGTTTTGTCTGATTTTGTTGCAGGTGCAAACGAAGCAAACAAACATGCGACGGGTGTGAACTGGGAGCGTGATGCTCAATTCACTGAAGTTTATGATCTTCGCAATGTTGTTGAGGGTGATCCATCTCCAGATGGTAAAGGTGTACTTCAAATTAAACGTGGTATTGAAGTTGGTCATATTTTCCAATTAGGTCAAAAATACTCTGAAGCTCTGGGCTGCAAAGTATTAGGTAAGGATGGTAAACCATTCACTGTAACAATGGGTTGTTATGGAATTGGGGTGACTCGCGTAGTCGCGGCTGCCATTGAACAAAATTACGATGAAAAAGGAATTATTTGGCCTGCTGCTATTGCACCTTTCCATGTCGCAATCGTTCCGATGAATGCTCATAAATCACCTCGTACTGTAGAGGCTGCTGAAGCACTTTATACAGAACTTCAAGCTGCTGGTTATGACGTGCTTTTAGATGACCGTGAAGAACGACCAGGCGTTAAATTCTCCGATATCGAAATTACAGGTATTCCGCACCGTATTGTTATCGGTGAAAAAGGTTTAGATGCTGGTACTTTTGAGTACAAAGGTCGTTCTGATACTGAATCAAGCAACCTGAGTAAAGAAGAAATACTCGCTAAAATCGCCCAATAATTTGAGCATAAAAAATCCCGCTATTCGCGGGATTTTTTATAGACCGTTGATATTCACTTTCAAATCTTTCACAGATGTACCAATAGCCCCAAAGCTCCCCATTGAGCCATTCGCTAAACCATTAAAGACCGTCGGACTACTCGCCCCCTCACGTCCCAAGATCACATTGTTGAGACCAACATTCATTTTACTAGATTGTCCTGTATTTCCGATGTAGATACCTAAAGGTGCAACACCTGCATGGAAACCAGATAATGAAAAGCCATTGTTTTGATCAGTAGCTTTAGCCTGAAAATCGAATTTTGCAGAAGAATTACCAGATACGAATGCAATAGGACAGCCTGAGCCTGTGCCACAGATTGATTGAATTGCGCCTCCAAACTGGACCATGTAGCCTTGTGGCACATTGCCTAATTGAACATTGATCTGAGGACGTTGGGATTGATTTAATGTAATTTCAAAGTTTCTATCAGCACTGCCTATTTCTATAATTTTAGCGACACCAGGCACCAATTGCTTCAGATCATTATAAATCGATTTAGTTTGTGTAGCACTAGACACCTGATTACTGCTGGCGATATAAAGTGCGAATGGACTCAATTTAAACCCTGTAATTTGCTCCGCAAAAGTGATACCTATATTGGCAAATGGCGTGCCATTGCCTCCGTCTGTATCAATTTTTGCATTGATTGTAGACGAACCAGGGGTATGCCCTAAAAATTGAACCTGAATTGGATTACCAGTTGGACCTGCGACCACTAAGCCAGCTGCTTGTGAATAATTTTTTCCTAATATTGGATCTTTAATTCCGTCTTGATCAATGATCGCAGCCTGTGTGAACTCGATCTTATCCATTCCAATACCAATGCTGATCCCATCTTGACCAGTAGTAGATGAAAGAGACTGATCATCTAATGGTTGCATAGCAAAACACGGGAATCCCACCGCAGTGGTCAAAATAAGCAAACTGAATCGTTTTGTTTTTATCATATTCATGAGTCTATCCCTCAACTTTCCATATTTACTTATTAATTTCGAGGTGTAATGCGCAATTCACTATTCAAGCGACCGCCAGTAATAGCCAATTCGCCTAAACGAGCGCCAGCACCTACAGTTGGAGGATAGAAGTTGATGTCTCTTGCTCTAAAAACACCCGAAGTTGTCTTTTGAGGATTGAACATCAAGGCAGCATTCACACCAAATTGTCCCGCACCATTTTGATCTTTACTAACAACCAATGCATTATTAAATGCAATTTTACCTGTCAAACGGTCTAAACCAAGTGTTGAACCATTATGAGGATCGGTAATTTGGAAGGTGTTATTGTCACCTTTCAGCTCTAATTCACCTACAAAAGTTAAGCTCTGACCATCTTCAGCAGCATTATTTGGAATTAAAGAAAAATCAACATCACCACCAAGACGTGATTTCACCACAAACATCACATCATCAGCTAAAGCAAAATTGTTGTCTGGTGATGAACTTCGCGTAGCACATCCTGCTGCTCCACTATTTAATTTACAGGTTTTATAAATGGTACCTGGCAGATATCCCGCAGCAACTTCTGTTGATAGAACAATCAACATATCGCGCAAGCTGACATTTACACTACCATTTTCTACGCCCATATTTCCTGTACCCTTCGCGTACAGATCAATATTACGTAAACCCATATAGTAATCTGTTGATGTTGCCGTATCTCCACTGCCTACCTTACCTCCATCAACCACTAAAATTGACGTGGTTTTATTACCTAGCGCTTGACCATTAGCTCGGTCTACCCCAGAGGTACTCATTGCAAAAGACAAACCAATTCTTGAGGTATTACCCGTTGTAGCAATCATGTTTTTAACAACATCGGAGCCTGCTAAAGTGTAATAAAAAGCTTGATCTGCACGAACTGATGTTCCATATAGAGCAAGATTGGCATTCAGATTATAAAAAGGCAGTGCCAAACCCCACTCATTTTTAACATTTGTATTCGCAAACAAGTTAGCTGCTGGTGTTCCTGCACTATTGGTAAAACGTCCACGGCGGGAAATAGACTGAAATTCAGCACCACGAATCGCAGCAATCAAGCTGTATGGATTATCACCTGTTACTGCATTATGAATTTGGTGCTGATAATCAGTTGCTAAGGTTAAATAACTTCCATTACCAAAACGACTTTTTTGGAACACTTCGTTTTCAGGTAAGCGCAGTGTTTTTGTATCGGCTAAATTGAGATACACATTACCACTGTCAAAAGATGCTCGAGTATTTGGTCTTAACCCTGTTAAGTTACTAAACTCAAAACCATATGCATTTAGACCTGCCCCACCAATTTCTAAAGTCGTTGCTTGTCCATCACTTCCGAGCATTGAATCATTGTCTTTGGTAAAGTCAGCTTTCATACGGAACCCGATTCCAGAATCACCAATTACACTATTACTGGATGAAGCCGTTGGACTATTGGCATTTCCTAGAACACTTTCATTGCCTTTTGTACCACGAAATTGCAACGATGAATTGACCATTCGCCCGCTGGCACCTACACGGATGAGTCCTTTAGCTCCTTGAGGATTATTTGTATTGCTATTTAAAGCATATGGGTCATTTGAACTCACGTTCTTATTCAACATCACTTCGATATTTAGACCCGAGTTTGTTGTTTCACCCTCTGCACCTGACTTACCATTGCCATAGGTTCCTGTGTTAATAAATCCTGCTTTTTTTGAAGCCGAATTTGCAACACGGTTTAAATCCACATAACCCAAATTATCATTAGGCGTACTACTCATACCTGCAATGTTATCTGTCGAACCTGTACGTGTGTTCGACTGCATTCTCAATCCCTCAACCTCATCCACAAAAATAGCACCACGTGCTTTGAAGTTGAAGTTGAAGTTGTTTAAAACAAGTTGGTTGAGTTGATTTCGTGCATCAGTCTGCCCTAAATAGATATTGGCATTTTTAATCCCTAGTGCGATTTCGCTAAGGTTCTCTTTGCTGAATAAGCCGTGAATCGTTCTAAGCGATAAATCAGTATTCGAAGTGGTTTGTAAAGCCAATTGACCCATTGAAAAACTACAACGGCTTGAGCTCTCATTATCACAAATTCTGAGATTATTCATGGTCACTAAAGCAGGTGTCACACTGGCATTGAAGTCTAACCCTGCTTGGTTCGCATTGCTTCCAGCGTTAATTTTAATGTCTGCCCCTAGTGTTTGATTAGATACATTACTTTTTCGAATAAAGACATTATCTGCTGTTGCCTGCAATGTATTATTGGTTGCTCCACTACTGCCACGACCTGCTTGATCTTGCCAATAGACCTGATCCATGTTGGCTTCAGTCAATGTTGTCGAGATATGAACACCATCTTGACCATTTACATTTCGCAAAGCTTCGTCATGCATCACTTCTAAAGCCATAGCATGACCACTTGCAAGCAAGATACTCAGGCTTAATGCATTCATAACCAGCAATGAGCTGTGATTATATTTTTTATTGTTCATCACATTTCCTTATGCATCTTAAATTTCAACAACGCTGGTGACTGCCGTCACAACCAAACATCATGACTTTACCCTGAACAGCTAAATTACCATTCATTTTTAAACCCATAAAACCAGTTTCTCGCCCATGGTCATATGCAGAACGAGGAGCATTAGATGAATCATAACGTGTCACTTGCAGGTAACCATAGTCAGCAGGACTTGTTCCTACACCCTCAGTGGTGGCATTACTGGTAAATTTATCCTGACCAAAAGCCAAAGCATCAAAACCAAAATTACGAATTTGAATTGGCTTAGATGCATCAAAGCTCAGTTGCATCGCTGCTTTAAGCTGATCAGTACCAGAATCATTTTTATAGCTGAGATCTACACCATCCAAGCCAATCTTTTGAATATTTAGAGTGCCCTGAATCCCTTTAAAAACAAGCCATAATTTAAAACCATCTGTACGACTTGCTTGACCATCTTTGATATAGCGATTATTGACAGCAAGCGCGAGACGACAATATTCCACATCCTTACACAGTGCATCATCAAACACATAACGTTGAACATTATTCTCAGTCACTAACTTTTGGTTTAAAGAAAGTTTTAATGAGAGATCAGCTCCAGCTTGTCCTTCAACATTTTTTAAAGCTTCATCTGACATGGGCTCAAGTGCATAAGTCATTGATGCTATAACACTGAATAGGACAGCGACTAATGAATTTTTCATGAATGCTCTCCTATAATCCTTTTGTGGTGATTTTCATATGCTGAATAAGAACACCATCAATGACCGCAGAACCCATATTTTTAAAATTTGACGGTGGCAATGCAGCATTAGGCGTTTGGGGAATTGGATTGACTGCACCAAAACTTATACCTACTGCATCTGATCCTTTATAAGCACTTAAAGTATTATTCTCAGCGTTATAAGAAGTACTTCCAATAGTGATACTGCTATGTGTTGCATTCGTCCCTTGATAGCCATTCAAACCATTGTTACCACATTTATAAAAGTTACAGGTTGAGCCCGCATATTCTGTCGAGTTTGGATTGCTATAATCTGTGTATATTTTTTTATAAATTTCAGGTTTATTTGGAATACGCGTGAGTTCCAAACTAAAGTTTTTACCATCAGAGCCTAGAATCAAAGGCTGATAGAGTGAACCCAATACGATATTGGCATTCAAATTCTGAATAAAGATACCCTCATTGGCATCAAATACTGGTGCCAGAGTATTGTTGATGGCAGGGGTTTGTAAATTAGGAGTGTCTGATGTTTCACGCGTACTCAGTCTAAGAATATTGGCTGTTTTATTCCCCGTCGTCAGATTTTGACCATCCCCTGAGTTCAAACGCACAAGTCCAGCAACACCCAAGGTGTTGTTATAAAATGCACTCATGCCTGCTTGGTTACTTGCACCATTTAAAGTTTGAAAGATTTTTATATTACTTCCATTAATGGAAAAATTATTCCAAATGGCCTGTAAACGAAGTCGATTAGCACGATCCGCATTACTCGTTCCTGCTTTTTCACCCAATTGGTAAAGTAGTGGATCCCCTTCTTTACGAGAAGGATCAAGCACAAAAGCATCCGCCCACATGGCCATCTTCAATCTGTAAGCATCAAGACCATTGGCTGCATCCGTAGGACGAACTGTGTCCATTAATGGAGCTTCAAGCGTCAAGAATGGAACCTGACAGCTAGGATCATTACTTATACATGTTTTATTTAAATCAAAATTTGGAACCTGATTTTCAGTACCGACTCGAAGTAGCCATGGATTGGTTGCTGTTCCCCATGATCCTATACGTGCATCTTTGTCTGTCGCAGCTAAGCGCGTATTGTGATTATTATCAGATTTAGATAATGCGAGACCATACACGAACAAATCAGCCTTACCCACGGAATGATCTTCTGACCCTACTGTTCCATTTTTATTGGTATCCAATGCCGCATCCGTTAAAGGACCCACTGGAATGAGATGAATATATCCGGTATCTTTTTGGCGATTCATTAAATCTGCCGCAGTTGAATTTTCCCCTTGAAAAACAAAATAAGCATCTTGAGGAATCATGGCGACACCCTCACCAGTCGTCGCACTTAAATTTTCATCCGAAAGAGGCTGCAATGCATAGACCGAAACCGTAGTAAGCGTCATTAAACTTGCAAGTAAAGTCTGATTAAATATGTTCGTATAATTAAGTGCCATCTCGACCTTCCCGTATACGATGCCTTGCACCATATTTATATTTTTAATTGTTCAGAGAAGAATTCCATTCTTCTCTTTTAATATTAAGATTACATCACAGTTTATAGTATATAAATGAAGTAGAATTTGCAAAAAATTGCGATTGGGTTGGCATTTTTTCCGATAAATGAATAAATTCATTTTTTCAAATACTTATAAAAAAAGCAAACTCATTGAGTTTGCTTTTTGCATGAAGTCTTACAATTCAATACTTAGGTTTTAGGTAAAGTTACACCTGTTTGACCTTGATATTTTCCACCTCGATCTTTATAAGATGTTTCGCACACTTCATCAGACTCAAAGAACAACATTTGAGCAACACCTTCACCAGCATAAATACGTGCAGGTAAATTGGTTGTATTTGAAAATTCCAAGGTCACATGACCTTCCCACTCTGGCTCAAGTGGCGTCACGTTTACAATAATACCGCAACGTGCATAGGTTGATTTACCTAAACACACCGTCAAGACATTACGTGGGATACGGAAGTATTCTACTGTACGAGCAAGTGCAAATGAGTTAGGTGGAATAATACACACGTCAGCTTCGATATCGATAAAACTTTTATCATCGAAATTTTTTGGGTCAACAATAGCAGAGTGAACGTTTGTGAACACTTTGAACTCACGCGCACAACGAACATCATAACCATAGCTTGAAACGCCATATGAAATGAGTTTTTGACCATTTTCGTCTAAACGAACTTGGTTTTCTGCATACGGTTCAATCATGCCGTGTTTTTCGCTCATTTCGCGAATCCAACGATCAGACTTAATTGCCATTTATTTATTCCCAGAATACATATTCAATTACTGCGCTGTACTTTAACTGAAAACCCCGTCAATGGAAATAACCCACGATTTGTATTCCTATTCAGTCTGCTGCGGTGAATCATCTTAAAGACTTAACAATGCCGAATAACTCATTGGAATTGAGAAACTCATCAGGACTAAGGATGCTGTTTTTTGCATATTGGACTGGTTTAACCATTTAATTTTATTATTGGCTAACAGCGACCCAATGAGTGTCCAAATAAAAGCGATGGGTAGGATCAATAAAATAAACATCAACATGTGCGCAATATAATAATCTACACTCACCCAAACAATTGCAGGGAAAATAGCCGAGGCAAAAAGCAAAGCTTTAGGATTGAGTAAAGTTGCACAGAATAATTCAGAAGCTTTGATGGTGGGCTGATTCAACTGATGTTCTACGTTGGCAGTGCGCCATAATTTGATGGCCAGATAGATAATATAGAATGAACTAAATAATTTTAATATCACTGGCAAAATTGGCAAATGAGTGGTGACACGACCAATTAAAAATCCCCATGCAGTGATGGCAATAAGATAGCCTAATGCTTCCGCGGGTATTAAGCGAAATGACTTTTTAATACCTACCTGTATGCCTGAAGATGCAAGTAAAGTATTGGTTGGTCCGGGTGTAAATAAAATCGTGGTAACCAACGCAATAAAGAGCCATGAAATCATAGGATGACCTCGCTGATAATGCGCTCAGATTAATCAGGATTATTTCAATTGGCAAAATATTATTTGTGTGAAAATTTCTCAAGAATGAAACACAATTTTTTTTGTAATATTTTTCATCAGGTTATTTTGTCATTTAAATTATAACTCTGAAGTCACACAATGTAATCGAAACGAAAAACATGATGTACTCTTGCAAAAATGCTTATAGCACGTTCTTCATCGATGAAATTCAGCATCACAGTCCATTCACGCTGTGATGCTGAGTTCAAGCATTAATTTGACTGTTGTTCAGCTCCTTGAACCTGAATATTTAAAGATTTCTTTTGGAATTCTTTAGGATAATCAACATAAGGAATAATGGCAGCAGAAGCTGTCGTTGACAGAATGAGAGAAATCATAACCATCTTCATTGCAGTGATTGAACGCATTCCTATACCCATATAACGTGAAATTTCACAAAATATTTCAGGTAGAAAAATTAGAGTAAATAATCCTAAAACGACGAACGGTCAACAAAAAAACTTGCCTAAGTCAGACTTAGACAGATTTAACATTGAGTCTTTTCAAATACTTAGAAAATCCGACTTTGATCTCTTTCAGCTTTAGGCAATGCAGCTGCAATCTTCTGTGCAATTTCAATATAACTATCTGCTGCATCATCACCAATCAATACAGATGGTTTACCTTCATCGGCATGCTCTCGGATTTTCGCATTCAATGGTAAACGTCCAAGTAATGGAATATCGTATTGTTCCGATAACTTATCGCCACCACCAGTACCAAAGATTTGCTCTTCATGGCCACAGTTTGAACAAATATGTGTCGACATATTTTCCACCACGCCCATCACAGGAATTTGAACACGGTTAAACAATTCAATACCTTTGGTCGCATCCATCAATGCGACATTTTGTGGTGTCGTCACGATCACTGCACCGGTCACTGGAATACGTTGTGCTAGAGTTAATTGAATATCCCCTGTTCCTGGTGGCATGTCGATCATTAATACATCAAGATCAGGCCAAAGGGTTTGGTTGAACAGTTGCATCAATGCGCCTGTTGCTTTTGGACCACGCCAAGCCACAGGAGTATTGTGATCTCCTGTCAGATGACCAATTGACAACACCGCCATACCAAAAGCATCCAACGGTACAAAATGTTCTGCCTCGATCATTGGGGTTTTACCGGCATTGCCAAGCATCGTTGGGATACTTGGACCATAGATATCTGCATCCAACACACCTACTTTCAGCCCGAGCTTTTGTAATGCCAAAGCTAAATTGACCGTAGTGGTTGATTTCCCTACACCACCCTTACCTGACGAAACTAAAATCACGTTCTGGATACGTGGATGCTTAGGTACATCACGTTGCTGTGGTGCAGCTTTTTGAATCGGTGCTTCTTCTTGTTGAGGTTGGTAATTCGCATTCGCTTGTTTTACCGCATCTTGGCTTGCAGATGCATCTACAACAGGAGGCAGATTGGATTTTGGGGCTTCGGCTTTTTTGCTTGAACAGCTTTCACCTGCTGCATGGTTGTGCCCACAACCACCTTGTTGTTGAGCATGACTTCCTGTTTTCTGCTGAATGACATGCATATTCAGCTCTTTAATCCCACACTTTTCCAAAGCATCAGCGAGTTCATCGTGAATTTGCTGTAACTGATCTTTTTCACTTGGCACGGTATTAATGGTAATTTGCAGTATATCACCTTCAACATTGACCTGTGTGATTCGATCTTTCACAAAATTGTCAGAATTCGGCAAAACGTAGTGTTGTAATACGTGTTGTACAGCCTCTTCATTCACCTCCTTTGAGGGTGAAAAAACAGATTTGAGTGAAGAAAGCCACGACATACCGTACTCCAAGTCTGGACAGAAACTGATAAAGGAATAGTTTAACGAGAAATATCAACAAGGTTAAGCAACAATATATTGATCCCCGTTTGATTAGAAATATGTTAGTCGAATTCCAACTGAATTAGTCAGCTTTTTTATTATTTTTATTGGCGTATTGCGAATGCTGTCATTGATAAGGGCTATAAACTTGATTTCACTGTTAAACACCTTGATTCATGTTGCAAGTGATTCATTCCTTCAACAAATACCAACACAATAGCGAATTTTTCACATTAAAATTGAAAAGAATATAAAACCAAGATAACACTTCGATATGTCTTTAAAACAAATAAATCTGAAACTTAAATTAAAAACACGCTCAATAAGTGCCTTAATGAGCGCAATGCTCCTTCTACCAATTTTAGGCTATGCCGCTAATGAATCCCGAAGTTTTCGTACTCCTTCAGGACAAATCATCAGCTTAGGTGACTCTTATGCAAAATTAAGCTCACACATGAAGCAGACGCCGACTTCAACATAACATTATGAATGGAAAGAAGAAAAAAATCGTTTTACGGCTTATAGCTATACCTACGAATTTCATGATCTGATTTACACCTTTACTGTGGTGAATAATGAAATTAGAAAAATCGAATGGATCAGAAAAAATTAAAAAAAAAGCTCATCTGATGATGAGCTTTTTTTTGATCAATTTACTTTTTCAGTTGATCAATTTTTTCTGATGCTTTTGCTTTAAGATCCGCAAATTTTTCACTCGCTTGATCTTTCAGGTCATGCAATTTATCTGCTGCTTGCTCTTTCAAATCTACCGCTTTATGTTTTAAATCATCTAAAGTTGAATGCGCTTCAGAAGAATTTTGCTGCGTGTCATGTTTTAGATCATTCAGTTTTTTTTCACCTTCAAGCTTGGCTTCTGCTGCACCATGCTTCACTTGATCCAATGCTTTCTCGCCTTTCAGCTCAGCTTCTTTCGCCTTCAATTTCAGATCATCGCCGAGTTCTGAAGCTTTGTTTTTTAAGTCATCAATTTTATTATTCGACATCTTCAATCCTCTTTATCGATTTGATAGTGAATCTTAGTTATATCGAAGATTTGCAGTGCTCATCGTAAATGTTTCGAATCACTACAATTTCTCACATGATGATGTAGAACAACACTACGCTGTAACTTTTGAGTTGAAAATGATGAATTTAGGAGCGAATATTCGACATAAAGTTCAATGCAGAAAACAACCAAATAAATAAAATAAAGCTTCGTGCTTGTGTGAAATGCTCGACATCCGTGCCATGCAAAATATTATGACGTGTCGCAGTCACATTCGAGCTTGAATCCATTTTATAAGCCGCGAGTTCTGCAAAGTATGGATTAAGCTCAATGGCAATCTTTGATTTATGCCAAAGGCTCTTAATTTCATTGCCTTTCAAACCCGGTACGATTTTGTAGACATCGACAAACTTGGTGCCGTTTTGTTTTAAGAATGCTTGTTGAATCAGTACATCTGTCAACAGCCCTTCCAACTGTGCATAGAGTAAAGGCACACAACCTGCATAACAGCCGAGTTTATACATTTTAAAGGCTTCAACAATCACAGGTCGCCGCGAGGCTTTATTCTGCTCATCGATCTGCATAGCATCGAAAGCGGTCAACACATCTTTTTGAAAAGCTTCAGTGTTAATAACATCAAGTAAGTTAAAACTTTGCACATCTTCGTAAGCATGAATTTGTTGCCAAAAATGCATCAGATTTAACGCATCATTGGCAACTTTCGAACCGACAGGTTGATCCAACTGATCGGCAAGTACATTAAAATATTCATCTTGCTGGGCAAGTTCACGTAAATGATTGACTAAAAGTGTATGTTCACCTTGTGAGATTTGATCAAGATAATCCTGTGCCTGATTAAGAATTTGCTTACCCAGAGTTGGTAAGCCCTGCACATTCGATTTGATGCGTTTTACAGGTTGCTCATCTTCATAATCATCAAAATCGTCATACATGGTCAAACACTCAGGTGAATAGCAGGATGTCTATTATCCCTGATAAGTCTGTAACAAAGTAGCCTTTCCACGTGCTCTAACTTTGTTAATAAATAAGAATTCATCAAAAGGCTTATGCAAGTCTCGCCTATCTCATGTAAAATTATCGCCCATTGCATAAAATACGAATGAGAGAGTCAGATCCGTGCGTAATATCTTAGTCACTAACGCCCTTCCATACGCCAATGGCCCGATCCATATGGGTCACTTACTCGGTTATATCCAAGCAGATATTTGGGTACGTGCGATGCGTGCAATGGGTCATAACGTGACTTATGTCTGCGCGGACGATGCTCACGGCACAGCAATTATGCTACGTGCTGAAGCCAACGGTATTACTCCAGAACAGCAAATTGCCAATGTACAAAAAGAACATGAGCGTGACTTTGCCGGCTTCAAGGTTGATTTCGATCATTACGATTCAACCAACAGCGCTGAAAACCAAGCTCGCGCTTCTGAGATTTATATTAAGAACCGTGAAGCAGGCAATATTGCGGTGCGCCCTGTAACGCAATTGTTTGACCCTGAAAAAGGCATGTTCTTATCAGACCGTTTTATTAAAGGCACCTGCCCGAAATGTAAAGCGGAAGATCAATACGGCGACTCATGCGAAGTCTGCGGCACAACCTACAACGCAACTGAATTACTCAATCCAAAATCGACTTTAAGCGGTGCGACTCCTGTTGAGAAATCTTCAGATCACTACTTCTTTAAACTACCGAACTTTGGTGAATATCTCCAAAAATGGACACGTGATGAAGGTCGTTTACCTGTATCGATTGCCAATAAACTTGATGAATGGTTTGAAGCAGGTTTGTCGGATTGGGATATTTCTCGTGATGCTCCTTACTTCGGTTTTGAAATCCCTGATGCTCCAAACAAATACTTCTATGTTTGGGTGGATGCGCCAATCGGCTATATGTCGAGCTTTGAAAATTACATCAAAACTAAACGTCCTGACTTAAGCTTTGATGACTATTGGAAAAAAGATTCTAAAAATGAGGTGTATCACTTCATTGGTAAAGACATTGTGTATTTCCACGCATTGTTCTGGCCTGCAATGCTTGAAGGTGCCAACTACCGTACACCGACAAGCCTATTCGTAAACGGTTTCTTGACTGTAAATGGTCAGAAGATGTCAAAATCTCGTGGTACGTTCATTAAAGCGGAAACGTATTTAGAGCATTTAAACCCTGAATATTTACGTTACTACTTTGCGTCTAAACTTTCTGACAAAGTTGAAGATTCTGACTTGAACCTTGATGATTTCGTTCAAAAAGTGAATTCTGACCTTGTTGGTAAAGTGGTGAACATCGCAAGTCGTTGTGCGAAATTCATTAACACGAAATTTGACAATAAATTGTCTGCTACATGTGCAGAGCCTGAATTGGTTCAAAGCTTTATTGATGCTGGTGATTCAATTGCGCAAGCATACGAATCACGTGAATTCTCAACTGCCATTCGTGAAATCATGGCGCTTGCAGATAAAGCCAACCAATACATCGATGAGAAAAAGCCTTGGGCTTTAGCGAAGATTGAAGGTGAAGAACAACAAGTTCATGATGTGTGTTCAGTGGGTATTAACCTATTCCGTCAATTGGCGGTGTACCTTGCGCCTGTATTGCCAACATTGGCAGAACAAGTTCAAGCGTTCTTACAGCTTGACAGCTTCAACTTTGAATCTCGTAAGCAAATTTTGGTTGCACACGAAATCACATTGTTCCAACCATTGATGCAACGTGTAGATCCAAAAGCTGTGGCTGCGATGGTGGATGCATCTAAAGATTCTTTAGCTGCACCTGCGGAAGCACCAAAAGCTGAAAAGAAAAAAGAGAAAGCCAAAGAGAAGAAAGCTGAGCCGAGAGTAGGCGAAGCTGAAATTATTAATATTGATGATTTTATGAAAGTTGATCTTCGTGTTGCTGAAGTTCTCGAAGCGGCTCACGTTGAAGGTTCTGATAAGCTTTTACAACTCACTTTAAATGTCGGTGAAGCTGAACCACGTAATGTGTTTAGCGGTATTCGTGAGTTCTACAAACCTGAAGACTTAAAAGGCAAATTGGTGGTGATGGTGGCGAACCTTGCACCACGTAAGATGCGTTTTGGTATTTCAAACGGTATGGTTTTAGCTGCGGGTAATGGCGACGGCGTTTGGGTGATTTCACCTGAATCTGGTGCTAAACCGGGTGATAAAGTGTCTTAATTGTTAGATTAAGATAAGAAGAAGCCTCTACTGATGTAGGGGCTTTTTAATTAAATAAAGCAAGCTTTGGAAAATTCTTTACACCAGTTAAATGCTTCTGTAAATGTCTGATTCATCTCTAGCGGATCTAAACTTCCAATATTATCATTATCATAGAATATTCCATATTCACCATCTTCATAAAATAGAGCCTTAGGGAACTCCAATTTATTAAATATATTATATTTATTTTCAAAATAATTCTCTCTATAGACTTTTATGAAATTATATAGAGAAGAATCAGAAATTTTTATAAACCTATCATCTGCTTGGTATTTTATACTAGCTAGAAGGCTTTTTACTTCAACTTCAGCATCTCTCATTATTTTAGAATATGATAACCCTATACTATTTAAGATTTTATCTACGTCACGAATAACCTCTTTTTTTGAGTTATATACCTTATTTATTGCAACATAATTCAAAAGAAAAAATAATATTCCTCTATTTCTAGATTTTAATCCTTTAATTATATTTTCATTAAACTCCGTGCTATTTGTATCAAATTTAAGATATGTCAATTTATCAAAATTTTCATCTGTACAATTTAATGATATTTCAATGAGAACCTCACAAATATTTAAAATCTGGACACCAAATGGACACCTAATTTTATTAGCAACCAGATGAAAACATGATGAATATTCTGTCAACTCCCTGTTGTACAGGGTATCAGCAAAATATTTATCTAGTTTATCACTATGAATTTTTCTAACTTTAGGATCCTTAATTAATTTAATATAATCTAAAGTAGTATAAATCTCTTGGATTACTGCTGAGCATTCTAAAAGAGTTACCAAGCTTACAGGTGTTCGAGCAAATGGTTCTCTTTTTGAATTGAAGTATCGAGCAAATAAAATAGTAAAATTTGAAGGTTTTCCTTCATGGTCAAATGCTTTTCCAATAGTTGGTATCAATTGCCAATTTTTATCTACAATAATTTCAGAATGTTGCAAAGAGTAATATTTTGGATATTTAATACTTAAGAAGTTTTTATAAAATAGCTTAGCTTTAAAATACTCAGTACATTCTGGATTTAAGTTTTGAGGAATATTTCTAACCTCATACGCTTCTCGCATTTGCTTTAAAAATTTCACCCCCCATAATGTACTTGTCGCATCTAAGAAGTGTTGATATTCATGATTTATAAGTCTATGAGACTCATAAATTTTTGCTAACTCCATGATATTTTGACTATCCACTACATATTGTTTATCCTGTATTTTTTTCACAATATTACTATTAAGTTCGAAAAAATCTATACATAGCGTTGTGAAATCATATGTTGCGACAGTATCTACATCTGAAAGGATATTTAATGAGCTCATATTTCCCCTATAAGTTTTTTAATTTAAAAATAAGTTTAATTTTTTTCGCTTCACATTATACAAATTTTAATCAAAAGTATTAAAAATGATGATTATCTAAAGCTTATATATTCCTATGAAAACTTTAAAACCCCTATTCCTCACACTCGCTCTAAGCACCACAGCCATCACAACTTAAGCAGTTAAACCAACAATTATCCCAACGCAAAAACAAGTCGTTGGCTACTAACAACATCAATTGAGTAATACCCAAATTAATGGCACCGATTGATGTCAAATGTTAAAACATTAAAAAAGCCTCTATCAATTAGAGGCTCTTATTTCAGCTAGAAAAAGAATCAATCTACTGCAATCATCACTTTCATCGCATTTTCATCTGCCGCATGCTTAAACACATCATAGGCTTTTTTAAACTCAGCAAACTTAAACTGGTGCTTCCTCAACTTTTCTAACGGCAATTTGCTCGAACAACAAGTTTTCAGCGACATGCCTATATCCCTCACCCCGACTCTCTCCCATAGGGAGAGGGGGAACGCATTACTATAATAATTTCGTGCAGTTCCCTCTCCTTTTAGGAGAAGGTTAGGGAGATCATTTTATAAAACAACTATAATTATGATAAAAAAGAAGTAATCCTTTAAAATCTAAAAGAAGCCTATGAAAACTTTAAAAACCCTATTCCTTGCACTCACTCTAAGTACCACATCTTTCACCACTCAAGCAGTTGAACCAACAATCATCCCAATACAAAAACAAGTCGCTGGCTACTACCATCATCAAATCGGCAATACCCAAATCACCGCCCTACTCGATGGTACAAACTACTTAAACCCATCTATGTTTAAAGGCTTAAGCGACAGCGAGAAAACTGAAATTCTAAAGAAATACGCTGCGGTGAACGACAAAGGCATCCAAACCTCAGTCAATGCCTTTCTCATCAATACAGGTAATCAGCTTTTAATGGTCGACAGCGGTGCTGCAAGCTGCTTTGGCGCACACTTAGGTTCAATCTATAACAACCTCAAAGCATCGGGCTATCAGCCTACGCAAGTGAATGGTATCTTCCTCACTCACTTACACCCTGACCATGTGTGTGGTATTTCAAACAACGGCGTAGCGAATTATCCAAATGCAACGCTGCATATTGCCAAAACTGAATACGATTACTGGATGAGTCCAAATACCGTTAAAAAACTACCAAAAGAGAAACAAGCCGGTTTCCTAGGTACAGTAGAAAAGATTAAAGTTGCTCTTACACCGTATGAAAAAGCCAAAAAGATTAAAGTCTTTTCAGATAAGTCATTAGCCTTTGGTGATGTGCAATTTAAACCATCTTTTGGTCACACCCCAGGACATTACAGCTTTAAACTCAAAACTCCTGAGCAAGACGTGGTATTTATTGGTGATATTGTACATTCGCATACTTTGCAGTTCGACAAACCCGAAACTGCTATCGAATTCGATATTGATCCAAAAGCAGCCGTAGAAACACGCTTAAAACACTTTGCTGAATATGCTAAAAACGGACAGCTGATTGCGGCACCGCATTTACCATTCCCGGGGCTTGGGCACATTTATTCCAAAGATGGACAAAGCTACCAATGGATACCGGTTCACTTTAAAGATTAAACTAAAGTCACGTAATGGTTGAAATTTCAAGTATTATTATTTAAAGTTCCCTCGCTTAAAAACGGGGGTAAACTAATGAAAAAATTATTAATTTCAATTATCGCAGCAACTTCAGTATTGGCGACAGGGTGTTCAGTTCGTATGGCTGATATGACTGTTGCTTCAACTAAAAACTATAATCTCAACTCTAATCAGTTCGTGAAAGGTGAACGTGTAACAGGTGAAGATAAGGTCCCAGTTGTCTTGTTCCCTTTAGGGGTTCCAAACTTTAAAACTGCTGTAGATCGTGCTATTGAAAAAAACCGTTGCGCTGTGGCTCTTTCTGATGTGGTGATCACTCAATTGAATCAAGCATTCATTGTTGGTCAAATTGGTTATCGTGTAGAAGGTACACAAGTAATTGACCGTTCACAGCCTGAATGTAAGAAATAAGATTTTAAAAAAGCCTCTAATACGTTTAGAGGCTTTTTTATGGGCATATTTAAATCAAAAATTAGGTGTCTAAATTTACGTTCTGTCTTCGGTCGATATATTCAACATAACCTCGCCCCTTACGTTCAGTTCCATTCAGCAAACCACTCCACTGATAAGAACTCACATAACCTGCAGCTAAACCATAACAATATTCCGTATCTGCCACCGCAAGAATATCTAACACTTTCTCACCTTGATGATGTGCAATCCATCTGAAAGACTGAGGCACCTCCATTTCAAAACCGTCAGGTGTTATTTTCGGATCAGGCTTTAATGCGATCACTTGAAAAGCAACCTCACCATCATATTGAATAGAAGTACCATCAATATGGCGATAAGACACGGCGGTATAAGTAGGTTCACCTGCAAAACCGATATAGGCCAAGACCAATTGTGACTCATCATCTATGTTGATGACTTGATAACTAAAACTGTCTAAAGGCACCAATCCTGTGGTCGGTTTAATGGGACTCGGCAACATTGAGCTTGAGACTGCTTTCCAATGTTCCAGTGTACATAACCCTTTAACTTCAACACGTTTTCCATGTTGGGTCAAATGACCGTCATATTGCATCAATACACTAAAGTGCTGATATAACATGCTATGTGCAAACCACGTAATGGCAGGCGTTGGGGTTAACCAAAGATCAACTTGCAGATCATCACGTTCAGATACTAGATGATAACTCCCTTCAATTTCAGCAAGGAAAGATTCTCGACCAAACTCAACCTTAAATGGCTTTTGATGAAATACAATGTCGTCTTGAATATTATAAATGCGAAAGGCTTCTTCATCTGTCGATAAGGCTGTTCCATGAACCAAAGTAGCGGTATTTTCAGGACTAAGGCCAGAAATCGACTTGGGTAAATGCGTTATCTTCGCACCGACATCACCAATGACAGAAGCATAGGACAGATATCGAAAAGGCTCTGGCAAATCTGGAATCATAATTCCATAATGCGTACTCGCGAATTGACGATGAAAAACATGCGCGTCTAAATTATATTCGCGCGGTAAAAGTGCTTGTTCTTCTGGCTCTACTGCACCCAAAAGGTTTTTGGCCATTTGACCCAATTGATAGTAGAACTTTTGTTGTAGACTTTTATTTTTTGAATGGCTACTGAGGAGAGAATACATAACAAACTCACAAACAATGAGAGATGTTTACACCCTAAACAACCTCTCCTCAGTTCTTTATAGCTGATCAGGACTGGCAAATGTGAATTCAGGTCAGATCATAAAAATTGTTAGACAAGATTAAAAATGTGATCTACTTCACACCAAAAATCAATTTCAATCCGAGCACAGACATCACAATGCCCGCACCACGATCAAATACTTTCTTAAATTTTAAATACACCGCACGCGGTTTTTCCGCTGATAATGCAACCGCCACCAACGAGCACCAACCAGCATCGATAAAAAAGCAGAGCATTGGTAACACAAAGTAAAAATACAACGGAATCTCTTTGGGTAATAAAGCTGTGAAAATACTGGCAAGTACAATGGCAATTTTAGGATTCGACAGTTGAGTAATTAAGCCTGTGGTAAATGCACGTCGTAAACTCATCGGATACGATGTAGAATGATTAGCTTCGATTGGATCTTTGGCATGTTTGATAATTTTATATGCCAAAAACAATAAATATAATCCACCGCAGATTTTCAAAGCCAAATATGCTGAAGGCACTGCAAGTAAGAATGCCTGTAAGCCTAATACTGCCAATAAACCAAAAATCGCAGCACCGAGACCAGTTCCTAGTGCAGTAAATAAACCATGTTTACGCGAAATAGCGATTGAATTTTTAGCGACATAGATTGAAGTCGGCCCCGGACTCATTGCGCCCAGTAAAAGTGCTGCTGCAATCGAACCTAAAATCCAAATTGATTCCACATTAATTCCATAGTAGATGATTGATTTATCGCGTTATTCTACTTGGAAGCCTTATGAATATTTCCCTAATTATTTGAGTGATTTTTTGAAATATTAAAATTATTCACTATTTATATTATTATTTTTAGCGAATTAGTTTACTGTATAAATTAAATACAATTGATTTTATAAAAATAGCCAAGTCATGCTAATCATCATCTGACAGTGCTTCATTATATGCAGTTTCGTGCGGAGACAGACGATAGTCCCTTTCCTGTACAGGTACGCCAGCAATAATCATACTTCGTGCTTCAGTTTTTGGTTTGTTTAGAAAATCCTGCTCACAGCCTAAGGCCGTTAAAATAAACAAACCCAATAATAAAATGGATAGAGATTGCTTCATGCCACCCTCCCAAAATTCCGTTTTCTTTCAGATTAGCACTTTTGATTATTTTTTAAACATATTTTTTCACTGTTTTTCAATTTATCCGAGTAAGAGCTAAGATTCGAAATCCGCTATACTCTTAAAAAACCAAATTCTCGCACTATGTTTGATACGATAGCCCAACAGGTTCAAGATCAGGAAATTTCTTTAAACGGTTTAAACATCACCGTTCGCCGTTTAGACCAAATTCATCCACATATCTCTGGAAATAAGTTTTATAAACTGAAATACAATTTTATTGAGGCAAAACGTCAAGGCTTTGGGAATGTAATGACCTTTGGTGGTGCTTATTCAAATCATATTGCCGCCACAGCGTTTGCTGCGCATCAATTTGGCTTTCAGTCTATTGGGATCATTCGTGGTGAAGAACTCAAGAACTCAGCCCGCAATCACACCCTCGCCACCGCAGAACGTTTCGGTATGGTGCTGCATTTTATCTCGAGAGAAGCATATCGACAAAAAAATGATCCTGAGTTTTTAGCTCACTTAGCGCAACGCTTTCCTGAAAGTTATCTAATTCCAGAAGGTGGCACCAACTCGCTTGCCATTCAGGGCACTCAAGAAATTTTAAAAGATGCTGATCAAACTTATGACTTCATTTGTTGTGCTGTCGGAACAGGCGGTACGATTTCAGGATTGATTGAGCGCAGTTTAAACCATCAAAGAATTATTGGATTTTCTGCATTAAAAGGCAATTTTCTGAATGATGAAGTAAAACTACTAACGGGTAAAAACAACTGGCATATCACGGATGATTATTGCTTCGGAGGCTATGCCAAAATCCAACCCGAACTGATTCAATTTATTGAAAAGTTTGAATATGAATACCGTATTCCACTTGAACAAGTCTATACCGGAAAAATGATGTTTGGCATTCATGATCTTATACAACAAAACTATTTCCCTAAAAACGCTAAAGTTTTAGTCATTCATTCAGGCGGGCTTCAAGGTCGAACGATTTAGTTGATCTTCATCCTGCTTCTGTTCGCTTGAATTAATCCGATAATGCTCAGTTCATCGTAATTTACCGTTATAATTGCGCTGTTTCGTTTTTTGATTATTTTCATGTCTTCCAAGCAATACGATGTTTTAGTAATAGGTGCGGGTGCATCTGGTTTAATGACCGCATATATGGCTGCTCAACGTGGGCGTCGTGTCGTGGTGGTTGAAAAAGCCAATAAAGTGGGGAAAAAAATTCTCATGTCAGGTGGAGGTAAATGTAACTTTACCAATCTGTATGTTGAGCCTGACAACTATATTTCTCATAACCCGCATTTTGTTATCTCAGCACTCACCCGTTATACCAATTGGGATTTCATTGGCTTGGTCTGCGAATATGGCATTGAATACGAAGAACGTAAACACGGTCAGCTCTTTACCCTTAACGGCGCGAAAGAAATCTTAGCCATGTTACTTGCTGAGTGTGACAAAACTGGTCTAGTCGACATCAAAACCAGTTGCGAGGTGAAAGCCGTCAACGCCCTTGAGGAGCACGGTTTTCAGGTGGCAACCAATTTAGGTTTTTTTGAAGTTGAATCTGTCGTGGTCGCATCTGGTGGTCTCTCAATTCCGACGCTTGGTGGCTCAGGCATTGGCTATGAGATTGCTAAACAATTTGGACACTATGTTTATCCAACTCGTGCAGGTCTAGTCCCCTTTACTTTTTCTGATGGTTTCAAAGAAGTGACGACACGACTTAGTGGCAATGCTGTTGAAGTGACATTAAGCAATCATCTCAATAGCTTTACTGAAGCACTCTTGTTTACGCACCGTGGTTTAAGTGGTCCAAGTTCCTTACAACTCTCAAACTATTGGGATGTCGGTCAAAGTTTTAAAGTCGACTTTTTACCAAGTATCGATCTCTTGAATTTTTTTAAAACTAAAAAACAAAATCAACCTAAAGTGTTACTTCGCACCTTACTCGCTGAACACTTACCGAAGAGTGTCGTAGTTGAATTACAACAGTTGATTTGGATGGATCAAGCTGAAATATCAATCGGGAATATCAGTGATGAGAAGCTAGAGGCGATTGCCCAGCGCCTTCACGCATTTGAAGTTAAACCTTCTGGGACTGAAGGTTACCGTACGGCTGAGGTGACTTTAGGTGGAGTTGATACCACTGAAGTTTCCTCAAAAACAATGGAAAGTAAAAAGCAAAAAGGGCTTTTCTTCGTCGGAGAAATACTCGATGTAACGGGCCATTTAGGTGGATTTAACTTTCAATGGGCTTGGTCATCTGCACATGCTGCATCTGAGTATGTCTAATTAACAACAAGTATTGTTCATTTTGTAATTAAAGGGGCATCCTTCGCCCTCTTTGAATATCGTCCCTATTGATCAATCGAATGCTTCATTATTCATTTATCTTTTCTAAAAGCAGAATTTATGAGGGTCTTTGGGCATTGGTATCAGTTGAATCAAGCATTTGTGTGGTTGGATCTGTTACTGCATCATCAATAGATGGTGTATTGAGTCTGTTGTTTTCAGTAGCTTTTGAATTTGCAAAAACAAAGCGGTAAGCGCTTGCTAAAAAACCCACGGTGATACCTGCAATCACTATTGGGGCGAATAATTTATTAAATTTCTTACTCATAATTTTTACTCTTTTTCATGAGGATCAGCCAAACCATGCTGACTGATCCCGACACAAATTTACATGTTATTTAAGGTCATTTTTAGGCTGTGTATTTTGATCTGACTCCCCTGTAGATCCATAAGGATTATTCAATGGTTGAGTTGGCGCTTCTACATCAATTTGCGTTGGTGGAATATCTTCATCTTGATATTCTTCCGCAACAGTTGAAGCATCCATTTGCTCAGTAAGTGGTGGCGTGACTTGTTCAGGCTGATTTGGTCTTGGCTTATTCGCGTCAGATTTCGCTTTATCGATTAAGTCAGTCAACAATCGCTCTGCAGGTTGGCGACCACCTAGACCAAATGCAAGTGCAAAAGCGACAGCAACCGCTCCAAGTGTTAATCCAAAGGCTAAATTTACGATCGAGTCAGCGATTCCCATTGCACGCAAGCCCATTGCCACGACTAAACCAATGATCAGTACTCGGACAAGATTCGCTAACCAATGTGCGCTATTGGTCTCACCACGTTTCACCACATTGGCAACTAGATTTGCTAGCCAGAAACCAATGACGAGGATAACTGCACCTAAAAGTACATTCGCTCCGAAATAAATGAACATCGCAATCAAATCACTAATTTGATCGAAGCCCAAACGATTCGCAGCTTCAGACACCGCAAAGAGCATGGTGAAGAATACAATCAAATGACCGACAACTTTTGATATTTTGGTTTGACCCAAAAATCGTTGCATATCGAGCTTTTGAGGAATGTTATCAACACCTGTCCCAGCGATCACTTCAACCACAAGATTAGATACGAAACGTGAGACCACATAAGCAATGATCAGGATTAAACCTGCTGCGATGATATGTGGAATTGCATTCATGATTTCATACAACATAGCCGTTGCTGGTTGTGAAATCGCGTCTACACCCAAAGCCTCAAACGCAATAATCAGTGAAGTAATGATGACTAAAGCAAATACAAATGATCCTAATAGCTTAGGCAGATTAGAATTTTTAAAAACTCCGACTTTTTCAGCTTGCTGTTGGACATTCAAACTTGAAAGTAGCCCTTCGACAATACCGCGTACAATTTTTGCCAAAATGTAACCAACAAATAAAATCACACCTGCCATAAAGATATTCGGCAAGTAGGCAACGGCTTCAGTCACCATATTCTGAACTGGATATAACAAACCATTTAAGCCCAAAATAGACAGCACGATCGGTAAGAACAGCAATAAAATGAGCCAATAAACAATTTCACTGATATTTTGGCTAAATGAGCTCACACCAACGTCTTGACTGAGCTTTTCATCCAATTGTGTACGACTGAGTAGTCGAGTTAATCCAACTTTGACCAAATTGGCTACGATCCATCCAATAAAACCAACTGCTACTGCAGCCAATAATTGTGGGATAAATAGTAAGAATTGTTGAACCATATTACTAAAAGGACCACTCACACTGGTCAGGTTTAAAACGTTGAGTGAACCGATAACAGCAATAATGAGGATCAGCCAGAAAACGACTCTGGAGATGATATTTTCTATATTTGAGCGATGTCCTGTCGCGCTACTTAATTTTTGATTGGTATTTAATTTTGCAAGTACCTTCTTAACCCCTGCGGCAACGATTAAAGCGATGATCCATCCTATGAGTAAAATGGCCACTGCAGCAATAATTGGTTGGAATTGCTCCCAATAATACATTGCATCAAAGCCCCCAGTTCGAGTGAAGCCGTTATATTCATCATTCATTGGTTACGCCTCTTCTTATGTTAAGTGTTCTGAATTACGATTGATTTAATTCTTTTCCCTAGATCATTTTTCGATCGCGTCATCACACCATAAATTTCGAATATTTTTTAATCAACTCAAAGCATCATAAATACAACACATTGTTGCAAATCAAGAAAAAACCCAGCCGAAGCTGGGTTTAAACGTGAAAAGTGTAGTGGTTTATTGATCGTTTGCGACCGCAGTAACGGTATTATCCACTGCTGAATCTGTTGCCGTTGCTGTATCTGCATTATCTTGAGTTGCAGGAATAGTCGTATCAGCAGGAATTTGACCTGGTGTTGGATCACGATCAGCGAGCATATAGAAAATGAAGGCTGCTAAAAAAATACCAACGATAATCAGAATATACACTGGGATCTTACTTTTCTTCTTTTGATCATTATGGGTCGGATGATTGGATTGATCTACCATGATGCCCCTCTTATGTATTTTGATGATTTTTATACTAGCAATCTATCATGTTGTTTTGTGTGAAAAAACATTATCAATTCGTACCGATCAAAGCACATGAGCTGTGATGCAAAATAGAGTATAATATGCACCCTCCTCATTTTTATTGTCGATCTGTATGACCTATCGCCGACAAAGTGTCTCTTTAGATTTAGACACAGATGTCACTCATGCCTGTTCTTTGCATCATACCCGTGATGGGCATTTGATTGGAATTATTGAGTTTACGAAACCAAGCTATGTGCTGAAGTGGGGTGACTTAGAGTATTTCCGCCGTCGCACTGAAGAGTTTTCGGTGATGCCCTTTCCTGAATGTGTCAACGGCATGATCATCGACATTCGTAACATCGCTTGCTTCTTAGATAATGAAGTGCCCATTATTCCTTGGCGTTTACTCGAGGAAGAATGCCCAATTCGTTTAGTGGTTCCACACGATCGTTTGGAACATTATGCAGGTTTATTTGAACCGACTTGGCTCACGAGCGATGTCGATACTGCGATTCAAGAGATTCGTCAATTTATGGATATGTTTGTCCATTAAGTATGTCGCATAGTATTCCTATGTAATTTAGAAAAAAACCTCCGAGATGGAGGTTTTTTTGTGCCTCAATTCCCTCTCCTCGTAGGATAGGGTGATTTGGACTTACCAATAGTTCTCTACCGCAATATTTCCTTCACCACGACGATTCATGGTCAGGCCACGTGCTTTCAGAGCCTCTTTTGTATCTTCAACCATTTGGGGATTCCCACACAGCATGATATGTGACGTTTGCGGATTAAAATCGACACCTACGGTTTTCTCTAACGCTCTATTTTCGATTAATACTGGCAATCGATCATGCAATGGCGCATTTGGATCACGTGTAATAATTGGCACAAATTTAAATCCTGTATGACCTTCACCAAAGGTATCCGCGACTTCCTGAATTCGGTCTACGTAAGCCAATTCGCTTGCTGTCCTCACACTGTAAACCAAATGAATATTTTTATATTTTTGCCATACTTCAAAGTCTTGCAACATAGAAATAAATGGTGCGAGCCCCGTGCCTGTCGCCAATAACCACAGGTCATTTGGCATAGGTAATTGGTAACGTGCTAAAGTCAAAAATCCATAAGGAATCTTTTCCAAATAAAGTTCATCGCCGACTTTGAGATGTTGTAAATTTGATGTAAAAGCACCATCTGGTACAACAATTGAAAAGAACTCTAAAGTTTCATCAAAAGGCGATGAAACGACAGAATACGCACGTACCACCAAATCATCGCCAACTTTCAAACCAATACGCGCGAACTGCCCTGCGGTAAATTTAAAATGTGCGGGACGCGTCATGGTAAAGCTAAATAAAGTGTTGGTCCAACGATGTACAGAAAGGACTTTTTCTACGCTAAATTTTTCAATTGACATAATTTCTACGTGGCATGACAGACTGCGCTCATGGTAGCATGACAATATAATTTATTAATATTTTTTCACATTAAGGCTTCATTCATGCGCATGACATTACGCCAACTGGCTGTTTTCGTAGCTGTCGCTCAAGAGGGTACGGTAACTAAAGCAAGTGATGCTGTACGACTCACACAAAGTGCTGCAAGTATGGCGTTAGCAGATCTTGAAGATGGTCTCGGTGCACCATTATTTGATCGCTTAGGAAAACGATTACAACTGAATGACTTGGGTCGTTTTTTACTTCCACAGGCGCTTGAAATTTTAGGTCGATGTGAATCATTTGAACAAGCGGCAAAAGGCGAGCTTCAAAGTATTGATCTCCGTATTGGGGCGACTTTGACCATTAGTGATTATTTGATGCCTGATTTAATGGCTGATTTTCTTCAATTACAACCACAAGCACATTTGCAACTTCAAGTGGGCAATACGCGTCAAATGATTGAAGCTGTTAATCAATTCCAACTTGATTTAGCCCTTATTGAAGGTTCATGTCACTTACCTCAATTACAATCGATCCACTGGCGTGATGATGAGCTTGCTGTGTGTTGCTCACCAGACCATCCTTTGGCGAAATTAGACCGCCCTCTGACCATTGAAGACTTTAAACAGGCTGAATGGATTTTACGTGAAGAAGGTTCAGGGACTCGTGAAGTCTTTGACAACGCAATCCTGCAAGACTTACCGAATGCCAATATTCGTTTAACTTTGGGTCATAATGAAGCTATTTTGAAAATTGTTGCTGGTGGTTTAGGCATGTCATGTATTTCAAAATTAGCTATTGAACCATTAAGAGAAAAAGAGCAACTGGTGATTTTAGAAACGCCGTTCTGGCAACTCACACGTCCTTTATTTATGTTAGTACACCGTCAAAAATATCAAGGACCTGGTTTAAAAGCCTTTATGAAATTCTGTAATGCTTAATAAAAAAAAGCTCCTCATAGGAGCTTTTTTTATTTCTCAGCTTCTTTCTTTTGTTCTTTGATAATGTGTTCTTGTTCTACCGCATAAATTTTTGCTTTTGCGTCTTGCTCTTCTCTGTATTGCTCATATTTTTGAAATCCCCAAACACCCAGATTAATGAACACTAAAATAGGGACAATACTTGCAAATATCCATGGATTAAATTGCTTGTTTGGATCTTTTATCTTCTTGGCTTTTTTCTTTGATTTTTTATCAGCTCCGAATTCATCAACACGTGAACTCGTAATGAATTTTTGCGCATTAAATTTTAATTGAAAATGCGTTTTAACATCAGGGAGTTCTTTACGTACAACTTTTGGTGGGCGCCCTTTTGCATGGGTTGGCTCGGGTAGATGATCATCTACGTTCTCTTCAGGCGCACTCTCATTCAAAGGTTGAACTTTCGTAAGTGGTACGACAGCTGACTCATCTAAGACTGGCACACGGCGACTTGGCTTTGATTCGAGCATTTCTTTAATTTGCTCTTCCTCAAGAGGTTCACCTAAGGAAATTTTAGATACTGGATCTGAAACTTGATCTGCATGATGTTCAGCACCAGAACCATCCAACACGATTGATTCTTTACTCAGTGTATTAAAATTTAGTTCAAAATCTTGGATTTGTGTTTGTGAGTCAAGCGTACTTTCCTGATCTGCAAGACGCTTTTCGATCAGCTGATCTAGCTCTTGTTCAAACTTCTTAGACTCACCTTCTAAATCTTCGTGCGCACGATAAAAAAGTTGATTCAAGGGTTGTTCGACGCGTGCATGTTTATTGTCTAACCGCACGATAAATTTTGCATGACGTTGGTCGTCTTTATCGACCACGATACATTTCACACGCTCACCAATTTGAGGCGCGATACTGGAATTTGCCATGTCATTCAATACGAAATGTACATCAAAATCATGATCATTGATTTTGATAATTCCTGCTTTCAATGCAGGGTCGTACGAATGTAAAACACCCCTGTAAAACATGTTATTTCCCCAGCATAAAAAAGATTGATTCTTAGTAATTAGTTTTTTTAAATTTATCGTTGAATCAAAATCTTAATAAAAAAGGAGGCCTTAGCCTCCTCTATAATTTAATCAAATTTTAATCTTTTTGTACAGAACCAAAAATTTTATCGCCAGCGTCCCCAAGACCCGGAACGATATAACCATTCTCGTTTAAACCGTTATCCACAGCTGCGGTAAAAATGACAACATCAGGATGTGCTTCTTCCACACGTTTAATACCTTCTGGTGCTGCAACCAAAACCATCACTCGGATATCTTTACAACCACTCGCTTTAAGGACATCAATAGCAGCAACTAATGATGATCCAGTCGCAAGCATTGGATCAATAATCATCGCTATACGGTTTTGTACGTCAGGTACCAATTTCTTATAGTATGTACGTGCTTCTAATGTTTCCTCATCACGCTCTAAACCAAGAACAGAAACTTTTGCACTTGGAATAAGATTTAAGAAACCATCAAGCATACCAATGCCAGCACGTAAAATTGGTACAACAGTAATTTTTTTACCTGCAATACGCTGTGTTGTCACCGGGCCATTCCAGCCATTAATTTCGTGATCTACAACAGGTAAATCTTTGGTTGCTTCATAAGTCAGTAACATTGTGACTTCTTGCGCTAACTCACGGAAGTTCTTCGTGCTGATATCTGCACGGCGTAATAAACCTAATTTATGACGAATGAGCGGATGACGAATTTCTTGGATTGGCACGGGAGAACACCTGAAGCATAAATGTAAATTCTGTCTATTATAAATGTTTTTAATATAAGAAATAAGAAAAGCCCTCAATGAATGAGGGCTTTTTTGTTAACAACAATAGTTTTTTTAGATTAATCGATCAACTATTGAAGAACGATATGTAATGGCGCGATCAATTGTGCTTGATTTGCCATCGCAATGACTGGATCTGGATATACACCGATTACAAGCACTGCAAGCGCAGCAAGCAATACCATAATACCACCCACTTTTTGACCCCAATGTTTATCAGCATCAATACGTGGAGTGTCTGGTGGCGTCATATACATGACGATCATGACACGTAGGTAATAGTATAGACCAATACCAGAACCCACAATGATCATCGCAGCGAAGAACCAATGTGCTTCAGACACAACTGTCATGATCAGCATGAATTTACCAATGAAGCCTGCAGTTAACGGAATACCTGCAAGAGATAGCATCATCACAGTCAGTGTTGCCGTCAATACTGGACGACGCCAGAATAGACCACGGTAGTCTGCAAGTGATTCTGCTTCGTCATTGTTGTTGTATGGGCTAGACATCAACGCTACAGCACCAAACGCACCAATCGTCGTTAATACATACGTTAATACATATAAACTTACTGACGTTAAGCTTAAGAAAGATGTCGTAACAACAGCAAGGAATAAGTAACCAAAATGCGCAATTGACGAGTATGCCAAAATACGTTTTAAGTTCACTTGTTTCACTGCAAGCATGTTACCAATCAAGATTGATAACACTGCAATGACGATCAAAATCGTTTTGATCGATTCGATACCAATTACACCTGAAGACAGTAAGTAACGTACGAATAAACCAATCATTGCAACTTTAGCTACAGTAGCAAGGAATGTTGCAATTGGTGCTGGAGCACCTGCATACACATCTGGCGTCCATTTATGGAATGGCGCTAAAGACAATTTAAATGCAACAGCTGAGATGATTAAACCAAGACCTAAGATTCCAAATACAGTGGTAAGTTTCTCACCAAATTGAGGAATATAAGATTGCAGCGCCATCATCAATTGAGGATCTTGAGACTTAGTTAACGCCCAGAACATATCATCCACTTGACCCGCAAATGATAATGAACCTAGAACTGAGTAAACATAAGCCATACCCATCAACAACATTGCAGAAGCAGTTGCTGAAAGTACAAGATATTTAATACCCGCTTCGAGTGACTTACCGCGTTGGTAGGTATAAGCAATCAGACCGTACACTGGAATCGACATTAACTCTAAGCTAATGAAGAATGATGCAAAGTGTGAACTTGTTACCATTAACATTGCCCCTGAAACTGAGATCAACATTAATAGATAAAGTTCTTCACGATTATCTTTATAGGTTTCGATATATGCATGTGACAGTGTGCAACAAGCCAATGCAGCAATCAAAATAATCACTTGATAGAACAGACCAAAAGCATCAACCATAAATAGGTTCATGACATTTGGTGAGATCTGAGAACCTGTAAACAACGTGAATAGAATATTCAACAATGCAAGGTTAAGACCGATAACAGATACTGTCGCAATCAAATTATGATTACGTTTGATTGCAGTCAAAATCATTACGATGATTGCTGTTAAAGCAACAATCATCACAGGAGCTAATGGCATTAGCTCAGAAAATGATAGTGTGAAGTTCATGACTTATTGCATCTCCACATTTTCGAGTTGAGTTGTGGCTTGTTCAACCACTTCAACTACTTCTTGTACTGGAATGTAGCTATTCGCAATCCAAGCCAAACTTGATTCTGAAATATCAAGGAAGCTTTGTGGATACAAACCAAGCCATAACAGACCGAACGCACAAATTAACAAAATACCAAGCTCACGCGCATTAAGATCTTTTAATGGGTTCGCATAGTGTTGTTTTTGCTCTTCGTTTGGCACACCAAATAACGCTTTATGAATCAGGATTAAACCATATAGACCCGCAAATACTAAGCTGATCGCAGCAATAATCGTGAATGTAGGGAATTGAGCAAATGCACCCATCAAGATGAGGAACTCACCAATGAAGTTACCTAAGCCAGGGATACCTACAAGCGCAGCAATAAAGAACATCAAGAAGAATGGTAAATACTGGAATTGACCACGAATACCACCCATCAAGCGTAAATCACGTGTGTGAAGACGCTCATACACTTGACCACACATAATGAATAATGCTGCTGACGATAAACCGTGAGCCAACATCATGACCATCAGACCTTGGAAGGTCAGGATGTTACCTGCGTAGATTGCAAGTAAAACAAAGCCCATGTGTGAAATCGACGTATACGCCAACAAACGTTTCATATCGGTTTGCTGGAAAGCACACCAAGCACCGTAGAAGATACCGATTAAACCGAAAATGATTGCTACATCAGCAAACTGCGCTGAAGCAACTGGGAAGAATGGAATGACGAAACGAAGTAAACCGTAAGCCGCTGTCTTAATTAAGATACCCGCAAGGTCTACAGAACCTGCTGTAGGTGCTTGTGCGTGCGCGTCTGGTAACCAACCATGCAATGGGAAAACAGGAAGTTTGACTGCAAAACCAATAAACAAACAAATCATAAATGCAAAGGCAATTGATGACGTTTGTGGGTTAGCATCCAATGTATTCGCAACAGCGAGTAAATGGTTATAACTGAAGCTGATTGTATCTGTCATCATGAAACCGTAGATCACAAGACCTAAGATACCAATCAACATGATCAGACCAGCCACCTGCGTGTAAATAAAGAATTTAGTCGCAGCGTAAACACGAGATTTACCAGAAGCACCTTTGTGGCCCCAGAGTGCAATCAAGAAGTAGATTGGAACGAGCATCATCTCCCAGAAGAAGAAGAACAAGAACAAATCAACAGCCAAGAATACACCGATCACGCCACCTAAAGACCATAAAAGGTTTAAGTGGAAGAAACCAACGTTCTTCTGAATTTCACCCCAAGAACAGCCAACCGCCAATACACCTAGTAAAGCAGTTAATCCGACCATTAGAAGTGAAAGACCATCCACCGCTAAGTGAATGTTAATGCCAAGGGTTTGAATCCAAGGTACATAGAACTCTGCAGACCAAGTCGGTACAGTTTCACCAATTTGGTAGCTGTAGGTACCTGATTGCCATAAAGCAACGGTCATGCCCAAAGTAATGAGCATACCAACAAGTGCGATATAACGTGGTAGGTGTTGATCTAATTTATCAACGACCCAACAAATAAAACCAGCAATGAACGGAATGAGGATCAGCGCGGGTAAATACCAGTTATTGATGTTTTCCATCTTATTTCCCCACGATCTGAGTCACGATCAGAATCATGATAATCACCACGATACCGAACGCCATGCTCGATGCGTACTCACGCAAAGAACCTGTTTGACGTGAACTAGTGAAGCTATGACCACCTTTAACAATCGCTGGCAATACAAGCCATACGCCATCAATCGGGTCACGACCAATCATTTTTGCAATAAATAAGTAAGGTTTAACAAACACGAGGTCATATAACGCATCGAAACCAAGCGCATTACGACAGATATTTGCAAGTCCAGCACCCAATGAAGTGCGAGCAAAACCTTGAACTGCTTTATAAGCAAAAGCAAATAAGACAACACCAACCGCTAAACCAGCAAGTGCGATTGCAATAGCGACATATTCTGCACCATGCGCACCAGCTTCTAGCGCTTCAGGAATAACAAATGCAGGGATTTGTGCTGCATCAAGAATACTCATGACTGGCGCTTTAAGTACGATTGCCAAACCTGTAGAAAGGACAGCAAGAATCGCTAAAGGAGCCCAGTAAGTTGCACCTTTGATTTCGTGATATGGCGTTTTCTCTTCGCCAAAGAACACAATCCAAATTAAACGGAACGTGTAGATTGACGTTAAGAATGCACCAGCAACACCGACCCAATACAATGTATTGAATACAGGTAAGCCTGCGATATGACTTTGTGTCCACACAGCCGCCAAGATTGCATCTTTTGAGAAGAAACCAATCGTTAAGAATGGAATCGCTGCTAAGGCACCGCCACCGATCGCGAAACAAGCAAATAAGAATTTATTACGCTTGAACAAACCACCCATTTTGAAAATGTTTTGTTCGTGATGGTATGCAAGAATCACCGCACCTGATGACAAGAACAACAACGCTTTGAAGAATGCGTGTGTCAACATGTGGAATAGACCAGCTTGGTATGCTTCAGCACCTACAGCCATAAACATATAACCCAACTGACTCATGGTTGAGTAAGCAAGAATACGTTTGATGTCTGTTTGAACCAGTGCAGCAAAACCTGCAACTAATAATGTCACCGCTCCTGTGATTGAGATAAACACCATGACTTCTGGTGCCATTTCAAATACAGAGAACATACGGCAGCATAGGTAAACACCTGCTGTTACCATTGTTGCAGCATGGATTAATGCAGATACTGGTGTAGGACCCGCCATCGCGTCTGCTAACCATGTTTGTAATGGGATTTGCGCAGATTTACCTGCAGCACCCAAGAACAACATTAATGCAGTCCAAATGGTTAACGATGAGCTTTGTGTCATTACCACAGGCGCAGCAGCAACGATTTCAGCAATATTCAATGTTCCAAATTGTTGGAAAATTAAGAACAATGCGATGAGTAAAAAAACGTCACCTATACGTGTCACGGTGAATGCTTTAATTGCAGCAGCACCATTTGCTGGATTTTGGTAGTAATAACCAATCAGCAAGTATGAGCACAGACCAACACCTTCCCAACCTAAGAATAACAACGCAAGGTTGTCACCCAACACAAGCAATAACATGCTTGCTACGAATAAGTTGAAGTAAGAAAAGAAACGTGCAAAGTCTTCTTCACCACGCATATACCATGATGCAAAGATATGAATTAAGAAACCCACACCCGTAATCATGCCAAGCATAAGTAAAGATAAACCATCTAAGTGCAAGCTAATGCCTGGTTCAAAACCACCCACACTGAACCAAGTCCAAAGGTGAGTCACTTGAGATGTTTCACCGCTGTTGATGAAATTCATACCAGCCAATAATGCACATAGTGCAGAAAGACCAACTGAACCCACACCAATAATGGCAGCTACAATTTCAGGAAGCTTATTACGCCCTGCCGCTAAAAGGATAAAACCAATGAGCGGAAATAATATGGTTAATGCTAATAAACTCATCCGCGCATCTCACTAGCAGCATCTACATCCAAATGATGGAAGCGATGATAGAACTGAAGGACGATCGCAAGCCCGATACACGCTTCTGCCGCAGCAAGCGTTAAGATCAAGATAAACATGATCTGACCATCTGGTTGCACCCATGCACTACCAGCAAGGACGAATGCAAGCGCTGCTGCATTCATCATGATCTCAAGGCTCATTAACATAAATAAAAGGTTGCGTCGCACCATTACACCGTAGAAACCGAGTGCAAAAAGAATGGTTGCAACAATCAAACCATGCTCTAAAGGGATATTACCCATTATTCTTTTTCCTCTTCTGCACTTGGTTCACGTTTGCCTAAGTGGAATGCAGCAACTAACGCAGCAAGCAATAACATTGCGGCAACTTCAACCAATAATAAATATTGTGTAAAGAGTGCTTGACCAACTTCTTTAGGGCCTACAACTTCTGTACCCATTAAAGGACCAGAAATGCTGTGCTCTGAAGTCATTGTCCAAACTAAAACCAGACCCATTAAAAAGCTCATCAATGCAGGGTAAGCCCAAGCATCAGATGTTAACCATTTACGTTCTTGTTCAACAGTTTGAGAACCAAGGTTCAACATCATCACAACGAAGACGAAAAGAACCATAATTGCACCAGCGTAAACAATAATCTCAAGTGCACCTGCAAATGGTGCACCCACGATCATGAACATACCAGCAACTGCAAGTAACGAAACGATTAAGCTTAAAAGTGCGTGTACTGGATTCGCATTAGTCACAACACGAACCGTAGAAACGATGGCCACAAGTGCCATCAAATAAAATGGCCACATCATGGTAATAAGCTCCGTACATCGACAGGTGCGCTTTCACGCTGAGCCTGACCTTTGTCTTTACCAGCTACAGCCATACCCGTTACACGGTAGAAGTTATAGTCTGGATATTTACCAGGACCAGAAATGAGCAAGTTTTCTTTCTCATAAACTAAGTCTTGACGAACGTATTCACTGAGTTCGAAATCAGGTGTCATCTGAATAGCAGTTGTAGGACATGCTTCTTCACACATACCGCAGAAAATACAACGAGAGAAGTTGATACGGAAAAATTCCGGATACCAACGACCATCTTCTTTTTCAGCTTTCTGTAATGAAATACAGCCAACAGGGCAAGCTACAGCACACAAGTTACAAGCTACACAACGCTCTTCACCATCTGGGTCACGTGTCAATACGATACGGCCACGGAATCGTGGTGGAACGATTTCTTCAGCTTTAACTTCAGGGTATAAAATAGTGTCACGTTTACGTGTTGCGTGGCTAAATACCATCCACAACGAACGTACAATTGACCCAAACCCAGCTAGAATTTTATACATAATGTTCTCCCTGCTGTCCTAGGCCTGATTCATCAGAATCACAGCACCAGTCACCAACAAGTTGACCAACGCTAAAGGCAAACAAATCTTCCAACCAAAGTTCATCACTTGGTCATAACGTGGACGCATTAATGAACCACGTGCCAAGACAAACATCATCACAAAGAATGCTGTTTTAATCATGAACCAAAATGCTGGAGGTAGGAAATCTAGACCAAATGGTGCTAACCAACCACCGAAGAATAAGGTTACGATCAAAGCTGAGATCAGGACAACGTTGACGTATTCCGCAACGAAGAACATCCCCCATTTCATACCACCATATTCGACATGGTAACCTTCCGCCAATTCTTGTTCCGCTTCTGGTTGGTCAAATGGGTGACGATGCGTTACCGCAACACCTGCAACCACGAAGATTAAGAAACCTAAGAATTGTGGAATGACAAACCATACATCTTTTTGAGCTTCTACGATTTCACGCATGTTGAATGAGCCTGCAATTGCAACCACACCCATCAAGGAAATACCTAAAAAGACCTCATAAGAGATCGTTTGCGCTGCTGAACGAAGACCACCGAGTAATGCATATTTGTTGTTTGATGACCAACCACCAAATAAAACTGCATACACTGCAATACCCGCCATTGCCATAAAGAACAATAGACCGATACTCATGTCTGCAACACCTAAATAAGGTGATACAGGGATAACCATGAACGATAACACCGCAGTTGCCATTGCAACTGCTGGAGCTAAACGGAAAGTCAATTTATCTGCAAACTTTGGTGTCCAGTCTTCTTTGAACATGATTTTCAGCATGTCGGCAACAATCTGGAACATCCCCCCAGGACCTACACGGTTTGGACCGTAACGGTCTTGCCATAAGCCAAGTAAACGACGCTCAATGAAAGACATCAACGCAGCAATCAAAACTACAACGAGCAAGATCACAATCGCTTGAACTACAGAGTAGGCAATTGGCCAGTTCTCAGCCCAAAGCGGCGTTTGACGGATTAATTCTTGTTCCATGAATTATGCTCCTACCGCGACTGATACAGGCTCAGCTAACGATACCGTTGGCGCGAGACCAATTGGGTAACCAATATAACCTGTAGGTAAATATTCAATGACTTGAACAGGAAGAACGATCGAAGCCTCACCTGCTTTCACAGTAATGTTTTGGCCGTCTTTCACATTCAAGCGCGCTGCATCTTGCTCACCCACTGCAAATACCGCTTCTGGAATGCGAGACTCCATTGCAGGTGTTTTCACTGTGAATTCACCAGATCCAAAAATATGATGCATTGGAACAAGGCGGAAACTCTCAGCATTTACAAGAACTGGTGCTGGTGCAACGTATGTGCGTGCTGGTAATTTCGCAAGGCGATCAAATAAACGAATACCTGAATCACCACCTTTTAAAGAACCGCCCACTGATTCTTGGAACTTATTCCAAGCTTGTGGTGAGTTCCAACCTGCTGACCATGCAAATGGAACTAACGCTGACGGCGTTTGGTTCCCGACATAACCTTCCATAGAGAATGTTAATGCAGAGTCTTGATCAGTTGGTTGTTTAGGCTCATGGACAGATAACGGCGCACGAAGTGAAGTACGACCAGAGTAACGACGTGGTTCACGTGCCACTTTAAGACCATGGACACGGAATCCTGCATCTGGTGCTACATCTTGAAT
Source organism: Acinetobacter sp. DSM 11652 (assembly GCF_900109815.1). NCBI lineage: Bacteria > Pseudomonadati > Pseudomonadota > Gammaproteobacteria > Moraxellales > Moraxellaceae > Acinetobacter > Acinetobacter sp. DSM 11652. The sequence goes on along the minus strand of NZ_FOBK01000006.1, from coordinate 38,633 downwards.
CGCCTCAAGCGCAGGTACGTTTTTCGCAACTGATTCGATGACATCATCAAGCACAGTCCAAGAAATTGCTTTGCCTTTCACGCCAGTTTCAATGGCATGTAACCAACGCCAAGATTCTTTGATCGCAAGTTCTGGTTTGTAGTAACTTGGGTCATATACTTGATAGAAACGTTGTGCACGGCCTTCTTGAGATACCACAGTACCGTCACCTTCAGCAAAGCTCGCTGCAGAAAGAACGATATTCGCTTTTTTCAACGTTTCAGTTTCTGAATGGTCAAGCACGATCACGTCTTTACCAGACAAAGCAGCATCTACTTGCACTGCAGGTAAACGACGATAAAGGTCGTTTTCTACAATCACGACAGTGTCATAGTCTTGTGCAAATGCTTGCTCAAGGCTGTTACCGCCAAAGATTGCTAAGCCCATTGAGTTCACTTCAGGAACAGTCAAAGTTAGACCCGCATTACCCAGATTCTGTGCAACTTGTGCAGCAGCTTCCATAATTGCAGCTTCTTGCAAGCTTGTACCAGAGATAATCAATGGTTTTTTTGCAGCTTTTAAAGTGTCAGCAATGGTTTGAGCAAATGCTTTTGCATCTTCTTCTAAACCAGTCATACTTTCACCTTTCACCGCCGCAGCAACAGCAAAACCTAAACGTGCGATATCATTTGGAGAAGCAACGACTTCACCAGTAGCTACGTCAGATAAACGTGTTTGAGTCGCAGCCAAGATATAAATTGGTGATTTGTCGTCTTGAGCAATACGTTGTACTGGCTCAGCCAACCATTCTTGTGTACGGCGTTCTGCAGCCATTTCTTTGGCTTTGTTTTTCGCAGCTTGACGTACAGACAATGCCATACGTGGTGCAGTTTGAGTTAAATCTTCACCGAGAATTAAGACAGCATCGTAACTTTCAATTTCACGCATACCTGGGTTATATACACCCTCGGTTTGCATAATTGATGCAGCAAGTTCAACCAAGTTTTGCTCTTTTTGAGACATACCTGTTGAATAGTTTGCTTGTCCAACCAATTCACGAAGCGCAAAGTTAGACTCAAGAGATGCACGTGGAGAACCAATACCCAATACTTTTTTGCCTTGGATTTTCTCAATCACGGTGTCTAACGCTGTATCAACTGAAACAGTCTCTACATTGCTACCTGAACGGAATTGCGGTTGACGTGGACGGTCTTCACGGTTCACATAACCCGTACCGAAACGGCCTTTATCGCACAGGAAGTATTGGTTGACTTCACCGTTAAAACGGTTTTCTACACGACGTAATTCACCATAACGCTCACCCGGAGAGATGTTACAACCTGAAGAACAGCCTTGGCAGACGCTTGGCGCATACTGCATATCCCATTTACGGTTATAACGTGCAGAGTGTGTTTTGTCTGTGAATACGCCCGTCGGACATACTTCAGTTAAGTTACCCGAGAACTCAGACTCTAAAGTACCTGATTCTGGACGACCAAAATAAACACGTGAAGCGTTTGCATACACACCGAAGTCTGTGCCACCTGCGTAGTCTTTATAGTAACGAACACAACGGTAACATGCGATACAACGGTTCATCTCGTGCGCAATAAACGAACCAAGTTCTTGGTTGTAATGCGTACGTTTCGTGAAACGGTAACGACGACGGTCATGTTGTGTCATCACAGTCATATCTTGAAGGTGACAATGACCACCTTCCTCACAGACTGGACAGTCATGTGGGTGGTTCGTCATCAAGAATTCAACAATAGATGCACGGAAATCTTTTGCTTCTTTGTCTTCAATCGAGATGTAGGTATTGTCAGCTGCAGGTGTCATACATGACATAACTAAACGACCGCGAGTATCTTCTGGATTCGCGTATTGAGTTACAGCACATTGACGGCAAGAACCGACAGAACCTAAGGATGGATGCCAACAAAAGTACGGGATATCAATACCCAAAGACAAGCATGCTTGTAGCAAGTTCTCTGAGCCATTGACTTCATACGATTTGCCATCGACATGAATTGTAGCCATAGTCGAATTCCTTAAGCTTGTTCTACGTTGCTAACTTGAGCAGCGGCATTCACCACTTTTGCTTCAAATTCGCCACGGAAATATTTGAGTGCACCCATGAGTGGTTCCATAGCACCAGGAGCGTGAGCACAGAAAGTCTTACCAATCCAAAGCTTACGTGTAAGCTCTTGCAAATGATCGATGTCTTCTTTCTTGCCTGTACCATCTTCAAGTGCTTTAAGCGCTTTCACTGCCCAAGGTAAACCATCACGACATGGTGTACAGAAACCACATGATTCACGCGCAAAGAATTCTTCTAAGTTACGTGTTGCTGAAACCATACATTGAGTTTCATCAACCACCATGAGCAAACACGTACCTAAACGCGAACCTGCTTTCATGATGCTTTCCGCATCCATTGGAAGATCGATGTGTTCAGCTGCCAAAAAGTCAGTTGATGCACCACCTGGTAACCATGCTTTAAGCTTTAAGCCATCACGCATACCACCCGCATGTTCTTCAATCACTTCACGTGCAGTTGTACCGAATGGAAGCTCCCAAAGACCAGGGAATTTCACTTTACCTGATGCACCATAAATTTTAGTGCCTGGATCTTTCGACTTACCTGCAGATAAATTGATATACCACTCAGGACCACGCAGCATAATTGCAGGTAAGTTATTGTAGGTCTCTACGTTGTTAACAATCGTAGGACGACCCCAAGCACCTGCAACTTGTGGGAATGGTGGTTTTGTACGTGGATTTGCACGGCGACCTTCAAGCGAGTTGATCAATGCAGTTTCTTCACCACAGATATAACGACCCGCACCAGTGTGCACATGTAGTTCAAAGTTCCAGCCAGAACCAAGGATGTTTTCACCCAAGTAACCTTTGGCACGAATTTGCTCTAAAGCTTGGTTCAAATATTTCGCAGCTTCGATGTATTCACCACGGATAAAAATATAACCATGGGTTGCTTCAAGTGTATAACCTGCAATTAACATCCCTTCGATCAATTGATGAGGAAGTTTTTCCATCAACAAACGGTCTTTGAATGTACCTGGTTCCATCTCATCGGCATTACAAATCAAGTAACGAGGACCTGAATTGTCATTTGGCGCCATGAGTGACCATTTAATCCCTGCAGGGAAACCAGCACCACCACGACCTTTCACAGTCGCTGCTTTAATGATTTCCAATACATCTTTAGGCGGCATTGTGAGTGCTTTTTTAAAGCCTTCATACCCTTCAAGAGACTCATAGTCTTCTACACTATGAACAAATTCTTGCTTGCTCAAACGCCATGTTAATGGGTGAGTTTCTGGGTTACCGTCGCCATAAATCGGTTTTGGTTCAGTATTCATACATACTTCTCCAATAACTGTTTCACTGAAGAAACTTCTACTAGACCGTGAGTATCTTCATTAATCATCAAGGTTGGACCCTTATCACAGTTTCCTAAACAGCAAATCGGGAGCAAAGTAAAACGACCATCAGCTGTCGTTTGACCAAATGAAATCCCGAGTTCGCGTTGGAATGCTTCTGCTAAAGTTTCCGCACCCATCAAGAAGCAAGCAATAGAATCACAAAGCAAAATTACGTTGCGACCTACTGGCTGGCGGTAAATACGGTTATAGAATGTTGCCACACCTTCCAAATCAGCGAGGCTCATTGACAACATCTGCGCAATCGCATTCATTTGCGCATCATCCACCCAACCATTACGACGTTGAACACATTTAAGTGCATCTAAACATGCCGCACGTGGGTATGGGTAATGACCAATGTGATGCTCGATTTCGTGGATTTCTTCCGCAGTTAAAATCCCTTCGACATTCACACGTGGCTTTTTATCAGTCAAAATCATCATAATGCGTACCCCTTAGCGATCCACGTCAGCCATTACGACATCAATCGTCGCTAAATAAATGATTAAGTCAGATACAAGACTGCCGTTAATTACAGAAGGAATTTGCTGTAAGTGCGTGAAGGTTGGTGTACGAATACGGGTACGGTAACTCATCGTTGACTTGTCTGAAGTCAAGTAGTAGTTCGATGCACCTTTTACCACTTCCGCCATAACAGATGCTTCACCTGCTGGCATGACAGGACCCCATGACACGCTTAAGAAGTGCGTAATCAAAGTTTCAATGTCTTGTAGTGTCTTATCTTTCGGTGGTGGAACAGCCAATGGGTGATCCGCTTTATAAGGACCAGATGGCATGTTATCCAAGCACTGCTTGATGATTTTTAAAGATTGCTCGATTTCACGGTAGTGAACGATCACACGTGCATATGCATCGCCTTCGTATTCTACAGGCACTTCGAAGTCGTAATTTTCATAACCGCTATATGGACGATATTTACGTACGTCAAAATCAATACCTGTTGCACGTAAACCTGTACCTGTTACACCCCATGCCAATGCTGATTTTGCATCGTATTGCGCAACATTACGGGTACGACCTTCAAATACCGAGTTTTTCAATGCTGCAGTATGATATTCCTTCAAACGTTTAGGCATCCAATCCAAAATTTCACGGATCAAATGTTGCCAGTTGTTTGGAAGATCGTGTGCAGTACCACCGATACGGAACCATGCTGGGTGCATACGATAACCCGTGATTGCTTCAATCGCGTCATAGATCTTTTGACGATCGGCGAACATATAGAATACTGGGGTCATACCGCCGGCATCCTGAATCGCTGTACCGATGTAAAGCAAGTGGTTATTAATACGGAATAGTTCCGACATCATGACACGAATACATTGTGCACGTTCTGGCACAGTGATCCCTGCCATCTGCTCCACACCCATCACATAAGGCATGTTTTGCGCACAACCACCTAAGTAGTCAACACGGTCTGTATACGGAATGAATGAATGCCAAGTTTGACGTTCAGCCATCTTTTCCACACCACGGTGGTGATAACCGATATCTGGCACACAGTCTTTCACTTCTTCGCCATCTAACTGCAAGATCACACGGAATGCACCATGCGCAGATGGATGGTTAGGACCCAAGTTCAAGAACATGAAGTCTTCATCAGCATTACCGCGTTTTAGACCCCAATCTTCAGGTACAAAACGTAAATGCTCTTGTTCGAAATCTTGTTTCGCTTGGTTCTGACGGTAAGGTGTGTATTCGGTCGCACGTGCAGAATATTCTTTACGTAACGGGTGACCTTCCCAATACGTTGGCAATAAAATACGACGGAGCATTGGATGCCCTTCGAAGTTAATGCCGAACATATCGTAAGCTTCACGTTCGTACCAGTTGGCATTTGGCCAAATGTTGGTTGCTGTTGGAATATTGAGATCAGACTCATTCAACGCAACTTTAATACGAATATCCGTATTACGCTCTAGTGACAACAAGTGATAGAACACAGTGAAGTCAGACGCAGGTAACCCATCGCGGTGAGTACGTAAACGCTCATCTACCGCTGACAAGTCAAACAACATCACGTAAGGACGTGACACTGTACGCAAGAACATTAATACGTCTTGTACACGTGAGCGCTCAACCCAGACTGTTGGAAAGTCTTCAAAAGTCGTTTGCACGTAGAAATTCTCACCAAACTTGGTTTTGAGCTCTTCTACAATTGCAAATGCTGGGCGTGAATCAACTGGAGTTGATTCTGGCATAGCAATGTCAGTTTCAGCCATTGGCTTGGCTTCCTATTTAATACAAATTCATTCAACCAAAACGACAATTACACCCAAGCGGGTGCATCAATATTATATGCCGTTAAGATTATTTAATTTCATCCATAGAGCGTAAGTGTTTTACTGCAATACGTTCAGCATTCTTACGGTCACGTTCAGGCTGCATCTTTGGCTTATAAACTGGCTTAAGATCATCACCGATCACCGCAGAAAGCGGACGACGCTCTAATTGAATTTGGTCTTGCAATAACATCAACGCTTGGATTAATGCTTCAGGACGCGGTGGGCAACCTGGAATATACACATCCACTGGAATGATTTTATCGACACCTTGTACAACCGAGTAAATGTCATACATACCGCCAGAGTTTGCGCATGCACCCATTGAGATCACCCATTTAGGTTCTAACATTTGCTCATAAAGGCGTTGAATTACAGGTGCCATCTTGACGAAGCATGTACCCGCAACAATCATCAAGTCCGCTTGACGTGGTGAAGCACGAATTACTTCGGCACCAAAACGTGACAAGTCATGCACGCCTGTTAAAGTCGTTGCATACTCTACGTAGCAGCAAGATGTACCAAAGTTGAACGGCCAAACTGAGTTTTTACGCCCCCAGTTTACTGCTGTATGCGCCAAATCCTCTAAACGAGTCATGAACACATTCTTATTCACTTCTTCTTGTAGAAGCGGATCTTCTACAACGATACGCTCTTGAAGTGGATACTGATCAGCATCCGGATTCGCACGGGTTAATGTATATTTCATCCCGTATTACTCCTTATCAGATGATGTAGTCGTTGGCGAAGCTTTTACACGACCAGATGATTGCGCTGGAATTTGACCTGTAGGGTCAACCACCAACTCCTCAATTGAGTTGAAGCGAGTAATTTCTGCGAGATCCATATTTGGCGAACCAATTTTAGGTTTAATCCCTGCTGCTTTACGCTTATCAGATGGCGCCCAATTTAATGCACCAGTAGACAACTCATAAATCAAGCCAACGAGTAAAACTAAAATAAATACAGCTGCTGCTGCAAAACCGATCCAACCCACTTCACGAACTGACGCAGCCCATGCATAGAGATAGAGCGCTTCTAAGTCAAACACAACGAAGAAGATTGCAACCAAATAGAATTTTGCAGATAGACGAATTCGTGCTCCACCAGCACTAACTACGCCTGACTCGAACTGCTCTTGCTTAGCACGTCCCCACGATTTACCCCCTAGGAGTAGCGGGACAGTGAGCATAAAGACGCATAAAAATGTAACGCCGATCACGAAGGCAATTATTGCCCAATCGTATGGAGTAATGGCACTCATGCGGGGATAACTCCTGGCAGGCCTATTTATTAACAAAGAATGTATGTATTGGCCTTCAAATACACCAAACACAAAATTAATCCCGCCAATTGTACCTGATTTATGATTTCTGTTGCTAGCCAATCCCTCTAAGTCTTTAGGATGAATTTTGCCCTTTTTCCAGATTTCATTGTGATTAAAGTCAATAAAACCTTATTTAATCGTAGAAAGTTATCAAGGTGATAAAACTGATTATTTTTTCCGAATAATCATTCAAAAAATTCAAGCGGCCTCAATCCACCCACTATTACTTTCTTAGTTTTACCATTCGTGTTAGGTTAGCTTTTTTTGCACCAATATGGCTCAATTATTTTTGATTTATTCTATTTTAAAAGTTTTAAATTTTAATTGCTTACAATGTTTTAATTAACTTTATACAAATCGTGCTGATTTTCGTTATATGCTCAATTAAATAATAAGGAGAAGATCTATGAGTCTAGAATTCACACACAAACCTAACTATTTTTTATTTGCTCAGTTGATCGTCCATCATTTAGACAGCTATATCAAAAAACATCCTGATGCAACGAATGCTATTTTTGATTTACGCGATATTTATCAAATTTTCCGCCAAGACCTCGCCTCTACAACCACTAATCTTGATGCTATTCTCAACATCGCAGATGAATATACAGTTGAGACCATTCACGGGGATCAAAAACTGATTAGCAATTATCATATTGATGCAACCAATAACAGTTTACTGATCGATTTCAATGCCGATGCCTTAAATGCACTTAAACAAGGAAAACGCATCATTGAACCGAATGCCAATAATTACCAATAAAAAGCAATATAAAATATAAAAAAAGCGCTTAATCGCGCTTTTTTAATTCTTGCTTTATTCTGATGTTTGACTGGTTTGAACAATCTTCTTCTTTTTAAATCTTTTAGCTGGCCATTGCATGGTGAATCTTGCACCACCCATTTTAGGACTTTGATCCACTTGAATCGAACCGCCAAACCAATAAGCGATTCGACTTACAATAGACAAGCCTAAACCATATCCGCCTGAGGCACGTGTACGACTATCATCCAAGCGAGCAAAAGCTTCAAAGACTCGCTTACGATCCTCTTCTGGAATCCCCGGACCATCATCTTCAACTGAAATATACGCCATTCCCTGCGCATCAATCCCACCAGTGATCAGCACTGTATCATCGCAGTATCGGATCGCATTTCCGACTAAGTTTTGTACTACACGATGTAAATAACGGCGTTCAGCATCCACCACCAAAGCTTGTGATGGCAAATGTAATTGAATATTTTTATTGGTTTTTAATGCTTTAGTTTCAATAGCGACTTGCTCAAGCACTTCGTATAGTCGAATTTCCTCAAAATCAATAGAAGGCATGCCTTGCTCAAGCTTAGCATAGGTCATGATTTCATCAATGAGGGTATTTAAAGCCTCAATGTCTTTATCAATCATTTCTACTTGTTGCTGACGATACTCATAATCCTCTTCATCAACCAACATTTCCATACCAAAGCGAATACGTGCTACTGGCGTTCGCAGCTCATGTGATACAGCTCTCATTAACTCTCGCTGAGCTTCGATCAAACGCTGTATATGATCTGACATACTGTTATAGCTGGCTGCCAAATGTGCTAACTCATCATATCCTTCGACAGGAACGCGAACGGACATATCCCCTTTTTGCATAACATTTAAGGCTGAGTTAACTTGCTTCAACTTGCGTTGCATTGGGACAATCAGACCATACACACCAAGCGACAAAATAAACATGCTCAGCAAAGTAATCCCTGCTGCCAATTGGAATGGCATCCAATTGAACATTGGTACTGGCCCCATCACCAAGACATCACCAGAGGAATTCGTCATTGGAGAAATGACAGAAATCGTAGTACCACGAATGCTAGCGCTATCCTGATACAGGATAACCCCTTGATCCGCACGTAAACGACCAATTTGCTCAGAATCTAAATTGAGATCAGACAGATTTTGAATGCTTAAATCATAAGAAAAGTGTTGCTTAATTTTTGCAAGATATTCCCTTTCCTGCCCTGGATAATAAACCAAGTATTCCCATACAAAGATTGGTAAGGCCTTCATTTGACGCTCACCGATATTATCCACTTTTACATAAAGTAAATGCTCAGGGTCATCTATTAAACCAATAATGACATAAGCAATACTTTCTTTGGCGTCATACCGCACCACTGCTTTGCGCTTTTCTAAACGATATTTTTCGGTGCGTGAAAGTTCGACTTTATCAGATTCTAGATAATAGATTGGAAGTTCGAGCAAATCAGATGCATCTGATATCCAATCCATTCTTTGTTGCATGGTTTGTTGTCTTGAAACACCCTCGCTAATGACGTACGAAATCCCATCAGTCAATGACTCACGGTATTCCTGCGCGCGTTGATAGTTGATGATTTGCACAAGCAAATAACCAAATATGGCAACCAGCACCACCAAAATGACGAGACCTGCGTAGATACGCAGGAATATACTGTGTTTAGACACTAAGGTATGACCTTCTGAGGAGTGAGGGCATTACCGCGGGGATGTGATTACATCCCGTTGGTTTCTTTAACGAATAAATATCCTTTACTACGCACGGTTTTAATACGTTTAGGATTTTCAGGATCATCACCAATTTTTGGACGGATACGAGAAATACGAACATCAATTGAGCGGTCTTGACCATCATATTCAATACCACGTAGACGCTCAAAAATGTCTTCACGTGAAAGGATACGACCAGCATTAGATGCCAACAACCATAATAAGTCATATTCTGCACTTGTGAAATCTACAAGCTCACCGTTTAAGGTTACAGAACGACCACCATTATCAATCACTAAATCATCAAATTCGATACGTTGAGCAACTTCATCCTCTGGTGTTTTGTCTGTACGACGAAGCAAAGCACGAATACGCGCTAATAGAACACGTGGCTGAACTGGTTTCGCAACATAATCGTCTGCACCCATTTCAAGACCCAATACTTGATCCATGTCTTCAGTACGAGCAGTCAACATTAAAATCGGTTGATGATAATGTGGACGAACCTCACGACAAACAGTTAGACCATCAGCACCAGGAAGCATAACATCCAGCACCACCATATCCGGTTGCTCTGCGATAATACGACGGATTGCACGATTACCGTCTGGTTCTACCCCAACTTCTAATCCATTACGAATTAAATACTCTTGCGTTAAACGCGCAAGACGCTCGTCATCTTCAACGATCAAAATCTTTGGTAACTTTTCTTCTTGGCTCATAGAATGCCCCTATATTGTTACGATATCTGCTGATTAAACTTCACAGATTTACATCGATATGTTTTGCAATATACACACGTTTACATTGTAAACAAGAGCCTGTTCACGAAACTGATACACGAGCGTAGTCTTTTGTTATCTTTTTATTAACTATTGATAAATAGATAGTTTTGCCAAGTCGATCAATATTTGCAATCAACTTTAAACTTTCAAACACAAATCAATTTGATGGTATTTTAAACAAAATATTTCAAAAAAATTATTTTCGAGAAGCAATTTGCACTTTCAGAGTTATCCACAAACTTATCTATAAGCACTCTAAAAAGTCTCTGTTATGCTTGCACCCTGTGACGCTGACTACATAACAAAAATGGCGGAACGTGGAAAAAGTATAGGGAAATTTGAGTGTTAAACTCAGAAAAAAAATTATCAAAATGTCAATATTGATCTACCCTGAAATTTACCGTATCTTGTGTCTTAATTTACATTAAACCACTAAGTCTTGTGTTTACCCTCAAATATCGCGATAGCTCATTTTTTGAGTTTTTATCCGATTCAAATGGTCCATAAGCATAAAAATGATGAGAATGGAGCGACGCTGAAATGAGCGCTAATACAACCCCTGGTCAACTTCAAGTGATTAAACGCACTGGTGATGTTGCCACTTTTGATGCAGATAAAATCTCTGTAGCAATTGGTAAAGCATTTTTGGCTGTTGAAGGTCAACCAAGTGCAGATTCGAGCAGAATTCATGATCGTATTACTCAGCTGACTGAGATGGTGATGAATACATTTAAGCGTCGTTTACCTTCTGGTGGCACGATTCATATTGAAGAAATTCAAGATCAAGTTGAATTAGCTTTAATGCGCACAGGTGAACAAAAAGTAGCGCGTGCATACGTGATCTATCGTGAACAACGTGCTGAAGCGCGTAAAGAGTTAGGTGCTCATCATCACCCTACTCTTCAGATCACAGGTCAAAATGGTCAGCTCCAACCATTAGATTTGAGTCGTTTACAAGCGAAGATTGAAAAAGCTAGCGAAGGCTTAGAAGGCATTGATGTTCAAGCGATCATCGATGAAACTGTAAAAAACTTATACAACGGTGTTAAAGCATCAGACATCTCTACAACGATGATGATGGCGACACGTACACGCATTGAACAAGAACCAAACTATACGTATGTCACTGCACGTTTATTGCGTGACAACTTAGTTGCAACCGGTCTTGAGTTTCTTGGTCTATCTAAAGACACGCTTGAAAATGATGCGCTTGAAACCTTCTTGAAAAAAGGTGTTGAGCTAGAGCTGCTTTCTCCAGAATTATTAAGTTTTGACCTTGTAAAATTAGCGGCTGCGATTAAACCAGAACGCTCTAATCAATTTACATATTTAGGTCTTCAAACATTATTTGACCGTTACTTCATCCACTCTGATGGCGTACGCTTCGAATTACCACAATTATTCTTCATGCGTGTTTCTATGGGCTTGTCGCTCAATGAAGACAACCGTGAAGATCGTGCAATCGAATTCTATAACTTACTTTCTAGCTTCGATTACATGGCATCTACGCCAACCCTATTTAACTCAGGTACATTACGTCCTCAGTTATCAAGCTGTTATTTAACAACGATTGATGACGACTTGTTCGATATTTATGGCGCTATGCGTGATAACGCAATGTTGTCTAAATGGGCAGGCGGTTTAGGTAATGACTGGACACCAGTTCGTGCCTTGAACTCATACATCAAAGGTACTAACGGTAAATCGCAAGGTGTTGTTCCATTCCTTAAAGTAGCGAACGATACAGCAGTTGCAGTTAACCAAGGTGGTAAGCGTAAAGGTGCGGTATGTGCATATCTTGAAACTTGGCACTTGGATATCGAAGAATTCCTAGAGCTTCGTAAAAACACGGGTGATGACCGCCGTCGTACACACGATATGAACACTGCAAACTGGGTTCCAGATTTGTTCATGCAACGTGTATTTGAAGATGCTGAATGGACACTCTTCACCCCGTCTGAAACACCAGATCTTCACGATTTAACGGGTGCTGAATTCGCAGAACGTTATGCTTACTACGAAAGCATTGCGAAAGAAACAGACATGCTGCATAAGAAAGTCCGTGCGAAAGACTTATGGCGCAAAATGTTATCAATGTTATTTGAAACAGGTCACCCGTGGATCACATTCAAAGACGTATGTAACTTACGTTCACCGCAACAACACGTAGGTGTGGTGCACTCTTCTAACTTGTGTACTGAAATTACGTTGAACACAAGCAAGGATGAAATTGCGGTATGTAACTTGGGTTCAATCAACCTTGTTCAACACGTTCAAGGTGGTCAATTAGACCGTGAGAAACTTGCTCGCACGATTAAAACTGCAGTTCGTATGCTCGATAACGTCATCGACATTAACTACTATGCAGTACCACAAGCGCGTAATTCAAACTTGAAACACCGTCCAGTGGGTATGGGTATCATGGGCTTCCAAGATGCACTATACGAAATGAAGATCGCTTACGGTTCTGATGCAGCGGTTGAGTTTGCAGATGAGTCTATGGAAGTGATTTCTTACTACGCGATTCAAACTTCAAGCGATTTGGCGGTTGAACGTGGTACGTATGAAACATTTAAAGGTTCATTGTGGGATCAAGGTATTTTACCAATTGACTCTCTTGAGCTCGTTGCGAAATCTCGCCCAGAACGTATGTTTGAAGTCGATCGCACACAACGTTTGGATTGGGACACGTTACGTGCCAAAGTCCAAAAAGATGGTATGCGTAACTCGAACGTGATGGCAATTGCACCAACTGCAACCATTTCAAATATTTGTGGTGTATCTCAATCTATTGAGCCAACATTCCAAAACTTATATGTGAAATCGAACTTGTCTGGTGAGTTCACTGTCATCAACCCTTACCTCGTTCGTGCATTAAAAGAACGTGGTCTTTGGGATTCTGTGATGGTCAATGACCTGAAACATTTCGAAGGTTCAGTACAAAAAATTGCGCGTATTCCTGAAGAGTTAAAAGCAATTTTCGCGACAGCATTTGAAGTTGAAGCACGCTGGATTGTTGATGCTGCATCACGTCGTCAAAAATGGATCGACCAAGCACAATCTCTTAACCTTTACATCTCTGGTGCAAACGGTAAGAAATTGGACATCACGTATAAGATGGCATGGTTACGTGGTCTTAAGACGACTTATTACCTTCGTGCATTAGGTGCGACATCTGCTGAGAAATCTACGATTAACACAGGTGCATTAAACGCAGTTAAACCTGCGACAGTTGCAGCACCAGTAGCAGCAGTTGCTCAAGAAGCTAAACCTGAAGCAGCAGCGTCAGAAGAAGGCTTCGAACAAGCAGCGCCAGTGCCAATGGCATGTTCAATTGACAACCCTGATTGTGAGGCTTGTCAATGACAGTGATATACTTTAAATAGTATACAAAACCAACATATACCTCTTGTAAATCTTATACTTAAGCTCTTTACAAGGGGTATATTTTTGTATTTAATACTTTCAAGGATTATGATAACTAGAAAACGTATACATTAATGATAAAACGTAGCATAAAGAGCTTTATTGCAAGTGATGGTCAACCTATGGTTGTTCTCATTGATGAAAATAGAATCCCTCTATTTCATCCTAATATTTATGCCATGACAAAGTTTCGAACTTTAGGTCGTCAAGTAAGTACTACAGAAAAAAATCTCTACTGCATTGGTATGGCCCACCTGTGGGCAACTATTAACAATATTGACTTGGAACATGCAGTTTTAAATGCTCAGTTTTTGACTATTGAACAACTTCAAGATTTAGCTTTTTTTCTAAGATTAAAAAGAAAGAAACAAAATGAACTAATGATACAAAAAATAGAATCTCAACCGTTAAACCCAAAACAAATAGCAAAAAGAGTTGAGAACATAATTTATATGCCTTCTCAATCCCAAACAGAAAACACCTCAACATCTGCAGCAGAGAGTGCCTTTCGTATTAAAGCTCTTTTTCATTATTTTAAATTTTTACTGCAGAGATCAAAACACCGTTTTACCAAAGATAATTTCGATAGATTTCAGACAAACTTAGACTACTTTTTTACACTTGCCCCCAAAGTAAGGAACACAGGCGATCAAGATATACTTGAAGGACTAAGCCAATCAGAACAAAAAGCTCTTATAGAAATAGTAAAACCCACTAATCCAGATAATCCTTTTAGAAGTGAGTTTCATAGGCATCGTAATCAATTAATGTATGAGATTTTTTTAAGTACGGGGATGAGACGTAGCGAACTCAAATTCTTAAAAATTGAAGATGTAGAATTCAGAACACACCAAATTCATATTCGTGTATCCAAAACAAAAGAACGTACAGTTAAATGCTCGTCAAATGCTTGCGAATATTTCCATCAATTCATAACACGGCATTTATCTAAAGTGCCTTTCAAAAATAGAAAACATGGTTATCTATTCACAACTGAAACAGGTCAACACTTGTCCAATGATGCAATCAATCTAATTTTTAGGACATTACAAAAACAAGCAAATATTTCAACATGTATTACACCTCATACTATGAGGAGAACATGGAATGACAATCTAAGTATACTCATTGATAGCCTTCCACAAGATCAGAAGCCAAACCAAGACTTAGAAAAGCAAATAAGAAATAGACTAATGGGTTGGAGTTCAATTTCTGAAATGAGTAGTAGATATAGCAGGCGATCTATCAGAGAAAAAGCTGATGAATTGGGTGAACTATTAGCAAACTCAATTGCTCAAAACAAAGGAGAGAATAATGCAGAATAGCGCCCTTACAGTTTCTAATTTTCTTACTGAACGCCAAATAATTTTACTAGATGGTCGAAAAGTAAAAGTTCCTTTATTTTCAACATACAGTTTAGTAAATCACGATCAGCTAAAAATACCTTTAAAATTTGGAATATTTGTAAAAAAATCACCTTTGGATCAAGCTTTAGCAAATATCATTACTGATATGCTATCAACCCATTCCATTAAATACATATCAACAATTCTTAATGCATTTGACGCTTGGACTCTGTTGCCGGATTTTAAATACTCGAATGCAATCGATTTTACGAAATTGCAATTATTACAAAAAATTCAATCTTCTTACCCAACATTCATTTTACCGATATTAAGAAAACTTTCGTTAAATTTTCCAAACCTAGTGGATGATGAAGTTAAAGACTTTTTAAATAATCCAACTATTTGGGAAGAACGAAATCCTGCCTATTTCAAATTAATCGTAAATGACCCTGAAAAAGGAGTTTTTACAAAACAAGAACTTGAAAACCTACATGACAATTTAAACTTGGCTTTTAGCCAAAAAAAATTAAGTCAGTATGATTACACACTTGCATGGTTTGTTATTGCAACAGGTGCAAGGCCTGTACAACTTTCAAGATTAAAACTCAATGATATAAATATCATTCAAAATGATGTCATGATCAAAATGCCATTAGCGAAAGGCGAAGGTATAATTGATCAAGGATTTTTTTTAAGAAAAGCCCCAACAATATTAGCGGATTGTCTTATTAGATACATTTCCAAATTTACTCAGAAAAATATAGACACCCCCCTTTTTAATTTAAATCCCACTGAAATTAGTAAGAGAATAAAAGTAATTTTTGAAAATTTAGATACCTACTCTTCGAGATTAGAGGGAAAAATTCCTGTCAATACATATCGCTTTAGATATACCCTTGCAACCAGAGCCTTGGCAAATGGTGCTTCAGACCATGAAGTTGCTCGATTACTTACACATCGTTCTCTAAGTTGTATTCGATATTATCGTGCATCATTACCTGAGCTGCAGAAACCAATACAAGATGCTTTGGCAGAGGAAATGAGTTTTTTTGCTCATGCATTCAAAGGAAAAATTATCACCTCTCTTAATGATGCAACATTCAAAAACTCTGCTATTGCCGATTTCTTTCGATTAGCAGGAAAAAATATTGGTTCTTGTGGTACTCAAGCCAAATGCTATCAAAATGCCCCTATTTCATGTTTGACTTGTCCTTATTTTGAACCTCTAATTGATGCTCCATGGGGTAGCCTTCTAGATCATTTACTAGATGACCAAGCTAGAGAACAAGAAGAAAGAATAAAAGAAATTAGCACTCAGGCTATTGAAGCAGTAAAAGAAATTATGTCACTCATTAAGGAGATTTAACAAATGCATCAAGTTATAAACTTTAATGAGACTGCAAAACTACAAGCAAAGGAAAATTTAAATGCATATATTTTAAAGTATCAAAATAATTTTATATTCCCTGACAATCAGTGGAATGATTCTATTTGGGACATTACAAACTTTTTAAAAACAAAGATTAAAAATCACAAATCAAAAAAAGTATATTTCAGATCTTATATAGATAACTCTGAAAACAAAACGTCCATTGATATTCCCATTTCTAAACCACTTATAGATTTTGTAAAAGCAGCATTTTGCGAAATTATGCTGGTTAAAAAATTACTAGAATATAATCGTATAATCTACGCATTCCAAGCCTTGGAACATGCATTACATCAGCAAGGCCATGAAATTTGCGTAACCGAAATAAATATTGAAACTCTAAATTTAGCTGAAGCCTATCTTCTGTCAAGATTTAAAGACCCTTGGAATGTTGCTAAAAACTTAGAGAACATTATTAATAACTTTATTATTTCTAAAAAGCTAAATACAGGTATTTATCATTGGTCAACAAGCATCCAGTACACAGCACCTACAAGAAGTGACCGCACACAAAAAGAACATATCAACCAAAATAAATCTAAACTTCCACATTTACAAGAAATTATAGCACTCGCAGACATTCACCATTCGAGTGACCATATCCCAGACAAAATCGTGACGTCCTTTGTAACTCTAGCCATGTTTGCACCTAATAGAGCAACTGAAATCCTCACATTATCTACAGATTGCAGGACATTCGCCTCTATAGGAAAGCAAGAAATT
Source organism: Acinetobacter sp. DSM 11652 (assembly GCF_900109815.1). NCBI lineage: Bacteria > Pseudomonadati > Pseudomonadota > Gammaproteobacteria > Moraxellales > Moraxellaceae > Acinetobacter > Acinetobacter sp. DSM 11652. The sequence goes on along the minus strand of NZ_FOBK01000006.1, from coordinate 21,360 downwards.
ATGGGATTAAAATGGACTCCATTAAAAGGAGGTGATCCTATTACTAAATTTAGCATTAGTCCTGAATGGGATGAAATAGCATCAAATTCGATTAACTATTTAACAGAACTTGGGGCTTCTGCACGTATAGCAGCAAAATGGTACAGTGAAAATCCTCGAAGCCTATATCTACCAGAGCATTTAACTCACCTCAGAAATCAACCTATTACCCTTTGGGAAGTTGCACAAATTTTAGGAAAAGAAAACCCTATAAAAGGATGTCATGCTTTTAGATATGGTTTTTCAAAAAGTATAGGAAATACCACTGATAAAGGAAGAATTTTTAATCCGGAAAGCTCCTGGGTTAACCTATATTACTTTGAAGAGCTTGAAAAATTTATCGTTTCAAAACTCCCTCAAACATTTCCAATATTAAATGGTGCAACACAACAGTCTTGGCATGAATCATTATTTGTATTACCCAAGAATGTACTAAGCCCTACTGCCGACACTCTTTACAATGTTCCTGAGCCTATTGATATTAACCAAATTAATAAACAATTAGGAAGCAATCCAGGTGGTAAAACAATTTTCACAAGGAATGAAAAGTTTCTACAAACCTCTGATGGTAAAAAAGATATGTATATCACTACTCATCAATTTAGGCACTTACTCAATACTTTGGCACAATTAAAAGCTCTACCACAGGAACTAATTGCATTTTGGTCGGGTAGAAAAAGCATTAAACAAAATGATGTTTACAACCATATCTCTCAAGATGCTTATATTGAGGCTTACACTAACATAGAAGATAAAGTCGCCCAAATCCCCCAAACTGGCTATTTAGACAAAAAAATAAAAAAAATTATACACCTCAACCCAATTAATTACGACGAGGCTTTAAAAATTGAACTAGGATCAATTCATATTACTCAGTATGGCATCTGTAGACATGATTACTCGCTAACACCTTGCCCTAAAGACAAGGATTGTGGAAATTGTAGTGAGTTTTCAGTAATGAAAGGTAATGAAGCACATTTAACAAAGGCCAATCAACAAGTCCAATTGCTTTCAAAAGCGCTTTTAGATGCCAAACAAGCAGAAAAAGATGGTCATCCAGGTGCACGAAAATGGATTGAGCTAAACGAACCTAAACATGAGCGCTGGAAGAACATTAAAGCTTTTTTAGAGGATGAATCCATTCCTAGCCATACGATGTTTACTTTATCTGACCCAACAGAACAACATCAAACTAAAGTCGGTTTTGCATACTCAGTAAGAGAATTAGAACAATAAGTCCACTCCCATTTACTTACACTAGGATAAAGTATGGCAACTTCACCAAGACTCACTAATGAAAGAATAGAAATTGCTCTCAAACTTTTAGATGGATGGACTGGCAAATTAACTTGGTCTCGCTATTTAGCATTGCTCGAATTAGATATCGGACACAAATATACCAAAGCTGCTTTATTAAGACATTCAAGATTCAAAGATGCTTGGGATAAAAGACGATGGAATGAAAATCCTGATAGAAATATAGAAAAAGGTTTTGGCAATCATGGATTACAAACAGCTTTAGAAAAAATTGAAAAGCTAGAAGCTACAATTGAACGCCTTGAAAATGAAAACCATTTGCTTATTGAAAAGTTTGTAGTGTGGTCAACTAATGCAACAAATAAGGGCCTAACAATAGAGGAGTTAAATAAGCCAATTCCAACGAATGCTAGGAAAAATTTTAGATAATTTCACAACCTTTTTGAGAGGATAAGAAGGTAATCAAGCATTCCTTATCTTCTTTAAAAATTTAAGCCACCGCTTCATTAAACGCTTCAATAACCCCAAATATGTTGTCAGCATCTGCATCACCAAACACACCATCAATTCCTTCATAGTGGATCTGATTAAAAGGTGGTTCATATAACTGTGCTGCTTCTAATACTCCATTTTGTGTCAAATGCTCAATCAGCATTTCCACAAAACGAATTTGCTTCTCGTTATAGGTTGACCCTTGCAGATATTTTGAGAATGCTTGTTGTACAGCCTGACGATCCAACCCAACTAAAGATCGAATAAATAACGGTAAGGATTTTTCAGTCCCAAAACATTCTTCAAATTTATCTCGGCTTTCAACTTCTTGCGCTTCAAAAACAAAGCGTTCTAACTCACTTAGATCGGTCGGTGTCAATGCTAAACCACGCTTGAGCTTGGCAATGGTAATGTGGTCTTCATTCGCCTTAATAAAGCTCTCTACACGCTTGCGGTACTGGGCAAGGTTTACGCCAGTTGAAACGACTGGTATATCGACTGCTTGCATCTCTCCAATTTCATCATCAAGCATGGAATAGACAATCGTGGAGGTTGATTTTTCGATGAGTTTGACCAAACCACGAATACGCTTACGCATCGCCTCTAACATTGGCAAGGTGATGCCTTTCCAATATTCAAGAGTTTGGATTTCTTGGATCAGTGCGATCTGTTCTGCAACCACAGGAATATTTTCCTTGCCTTCAAGCTTAGAAGCAATTTCAATCACTCGATTGGCATAGTTCTCCATTGCCTTATTATTCTTATGCAATACGGCAAGTTCTAAGTTGTAGCACAACAGATCAAATAGTTTAGTTTCTAAAGTTTCAGGCTCAAGCTGATTCGGTAGTTTAGAGATGTGTTCTCGTAATGTACCAATGGCAAGGTCATCTAAATTGTTCCAAGCATCATCATTTTTGAAATGTTCTACATGCTCAAGTTCAGACTTCACAATGAAATTATCATTGTTCATTGACTTCACTTCAGTCTGTAAACTTTGACGTATATCCTGCTGTACAGCTTTCAGCTCTTCGGTGGCATCATCCTTCGCATTGAGCAGACTTAAGATATTCAAACGAGCCTTAAACAGGCGTTGCCCGAGTGGTTCAGTGGTAGCAACAGGCGCACCATCTGGATTTTCATTGAAGTATTCAAAGTTAGAACAGTAGTCAAAGATATAAAATTCTTTTTTATCATCTTCAGGGCTAAACAATTCTTTGCAGAGTCGTGTACCACGCCCAATCATCTGCATGAACTTTACTTTAGAACGCACTGCTTTAAAGAACACGAGATTGACCACTTCAGGCACATCTATCCCTGTATCCAGCATATCCACTGATATGGCGATTTGCGGTTCAGGTAAATCCTTTTTACTAAAGTCATCAATCAGGCTTTGTGGATACTTAGTGGCATGGGTAATTACACGAGCGAACTTACCATCATATTGCGGATAGTTGGCATTGAAGCGGTCAGCAATAAATTGTGCATGTTTTTGATTCACAGCAAAGATAATGGTTTTACCTAGACGATCACCGCCTTCGGTCTTTATCCCATTTTCCATCAAGTGTTTCAGCATTAAATCAACTGTACCTGAGATAAATAGCTCTTTATTAATCTTGGATGCTGATACTTCTTCAGGCGCATCTTCATCGCCCCAATTTAGACTGTCCCAATGTTGTTTTTCTTCTTCAGAGAGTTCGTCATATTTGACGCCTTCACGCATAAATTTAAGCGGAACTGAATAGGCTTTCGGTGGCACGAGATAACCATCGGCAATGGCTTGATCAAGATCATAGTAATCGGTTGGTACACCACTTTCTAAACCAAAGAGTGCGTATGTATCACGATCCACTTCATCTCGTGGGGTTGCGGTTAAACCGACAAGCAAGCTATCGAAGTATTTAAAAATCTCACCAAACTTTTGGTAAACGCTACGGTGTGCTTCATCAACAATAATTAGATCAAACATACCTGTACCAAATTGGCGTGTACCATCGGCATTTTTTTCATCAATCAAGCCCATCATAGTTTGATAGGTAGAGAAATAGACTCGACCGACTTGATTCTTATCATCAAGTAAATTGACGAATGAGGCATCTTTTAAATTGGCTTTAAACGCGTTGTGCGCCTGATTGACTAATGAAGTACGATCTGCAAGAAATAATGCTTTTTGCACCACATTGGCTTTCATCAATACATCGACCAGTGCAATGGCGGTACGCGTTTTACCTGTGCCTGTTGCCATAATCAGTAAGCCTGCACGCTCTTTACGTTGGTAGGCTGCAAGCATGGCTTTAATGGCACGTGTTTGATAGTAACGCTCGACAATGTCCGTATTGATCGGGAAGCTACTTAAATCAGGATTATTCTTACGTCTTTCGATCAGACGTTTGAGTTCTGCTTGAGTATAGAAGCCATGTACTAAACGTGGTGGACCACCTTCTACATCATTCCAAATTCGGGTTTTGTAGCCATTGGTATAGAAAATGACAGGGCGTTGTCCTGTTTGTTGTTCTAAACAATCGGCATAGAGTTTGGCTTGTTGTTGTCCTATATCAGGATCAGTTGATGTACGTTTAGCTTCAACCACAGCCAAAGGCAAGCCATTAGCATCATACAGCACATAGTCGACAGCACCTTTACCCGATGGGCTTGGCATACCTGTAACAGTAACTTCTTCACGCACCGTTGTGCCAATGTCCCAACCTGCCTCTTCAAGCATGAGGTCAATTTTAAACTTACGGGCTTCGTCTTCTTTATAGTCAGTATGATCTTCGATTTTACTGTTAGCAATTTTGGCTTGTTCGACTTCGGCACGTTTTTGGGCAAGTTTTGCATCAATATTGGCGAGGATTTTTTCACGTTCTTCTAAACTTGCCGAAAGTTCAAAGAGTTTTTGTTCACGTTCACGTAGGGCTTTATGTTGTTCTGCAATTTTTTTTTCTTGGGCTTCGGTTTCTTTCTGTAGTTGTTCTTGGTTGGCGGTGATTTGCTGGGTGTTGTCAGCGTTTGGAATCAGCTCAGTTTTAAAAATATGCGGCTGTGAACGGTCTTTAGATGGTGATCCATAATTTCGTTCAAACCAGACATACATCAGGTATAAATGGCTGATGTGTTTAACGGTTTCTTCGGTGGTGAGTTCTTTGAACTTTTTCCCATGTACGGCACTGTTGCCGACCATGCGGATGTTGTCCATTTTATCCCAAATATAAGGCGGAATGAGGTCTTTAAATCTGAGGTCATTGATTAAGTTATATAGGGATGGATCATAAGGTTGGTTTAGTTTTTTGTCGTATTGATACAGCCACAGTACAAGGTTTTCAAGTGATGTACGAGCTGCGGCAAGGGCAAATTGAGGAGATATGTACGTGAGCTTTTCGGCTTCTTTGGCAGTTGCTGCTAAGCTTTTAAATTCAGGTTCTAAAAACTGAAAGTTGCTCATGTATATATTCCCTCATGTTTTAATTCAATTTTATAAAGTACCGCTAAATGCTTGGTTTTGTAGTGATTTGAATAAAGATTCGATATATTCTAATGACGATAAGTGAATACTAATTAGTTTGTCTATAGATCCAATCTTACTTGAAAATTCAAGCTGTAATTCAATTGGCGGAAGGAGAATTTCAAGCCCTCTTATATCTACCAAATGTAAGTGCTTTATGGCAATTCCCTTATTTTTTCCCAATAAATGAGAAAGCATGGACGGACTTCTCAACATACTAGTAAGAAATATCGCATCAATTTGTTGCCGATCATGTTTAATCAAACATAAACTTTCAAACAAACTAAATTGATGTGAACGATCAATTATAGCAACCGAACCAAGTGAACCACTTTTAGCAAGCACAATATCCCCAATTTCTGGATTACATCGCTTGATGAGTTGGCTGTGTTCTTGTTCAGAAATATACTTATTTGTATTCCAAACAATACGACCTTTCTTAATGTCTTTAGCTGATAAAAACTCAATACCCGAACTCATATATGTAGGAGTCTTATGTGTTCCATCAGTAATTTTATGAGTTACTTTCTCAAGCAGACATTTGTTCCAATTCTTTGGATTTGATATCGGATCGCCAAACATATCGATAAATGTGGCTTGTAAAAGCTGATCTAACTGTTCAATTGCTTGCTGACGTTTTTGGCGTAGCTCATCCGCTTGATCTAAAATAGCGGCAATTCGGCGTTGTTCTGCAAGTGGTGGGAGAGGAATTTGAACTTCTTCCAACTTAGATTTGGTAATATGTTTTAGTCCAACTCCACCATGAGCTTGGTCAATAATTTTGACGATTAAAGAATTAAGCGCATATCTTAAGTAATGCTTATCGACTAAGTCTTCTTTCACATCTACACGAAAAATATGTTGATTCAGGAAGCCTTTTCCACGATTCCAGAAGAATGCACCAAAAGAAGTTCCGGGCGTTCCTGACCATGAAAATAATAGATCGCCTGAATCAATCCAAAAGCGTTTTTCTACATCAAAATTACAATAATTGAATGGTTTAGTTTCATCATTTAAATTTTGGATACGCACAATAGGCGTTCCTTCTTCAGACCATTCTTCAGGTTTAAATGCTCTACCGTTTTGTAATTTGCATAGGTCGCCGAAACGTACTGATTTCACTTAAGTAACTCCTTAAGTGTAGCCATGCCTTTTAAAATATCCTGCTCAAGTCGTTCTAAATCCGCCAAAATTTTACTTGGTGCTTCATATTCCACTTGCTCATACACCACTTCCTTATAACGGTTTATCGACAAATCATAACCATTAGCAGCAATATCGGATTTATCCACCATAAAGCTCTGTTCTGTGGCTTGACGAGTGCTTTCCGCTTCTAAGTTTTTAAAACGAGCAATAATGTCGGGAATATTATTATTTTCATGCTTAGACGCATCAAGTTCATTACGCTTATCATCTAGCGAATAACCATCTGCTTGCATATCATAAAACCAAACTTTGTCCGTACCGCCCGACATGGTTTTGGTAAAAATCATAATGGCAGTTGAAACCCCAGCATACGGCTTAAACACACCTGACGGCATCGAAATAATCGCTTCAAGCTTTTGTTCTTCGACAATCTTTTGACGCAAATCCTTATGCGCTTTCGATGAACCAAATAACACGCCATCAGGCACAATGACCGCAGCACGACCCCCTGTTTTTAACAAACGTAAGAACAAGGCTAAAAACAGTAATTCAGTCTTTTTGGTTTTAACAACGGCTTGAATATTCTTGGCACAGCTTTCATTGTCCAAACTGCCTGCAAATGGAGGATTGGCAAGAATCAGACTGTATTTTTCAGCAATATGTGAATGTGCTTCACTTAAAGAATCACGGTTTTCAATTCGTGGGTTTTCTACACCATGCAGCATCATGTTCATTGAACCAATGCGAAGCATAGTGCTATCAAAATCATAACCAAAAAAAGTTTCTTCACTAAAACGCTTTGCAGCTTCAGGATTGGCAAAAATCTCAGTGCTGTAATGATCATTTAAATATTCACTTGCAGCCACTAAAAAGCCCGCTGTACCACAAGCAGGGTCACAAATGGTATCGGTTGGTTTAGGTTGCATTAGCTCCACAATCATCTTGATGATATGGCGAGGAGTACGGAACTGACCGTTTTGACCTGCTGAGGCAATTTTACCGAGCATATACTCGTAAATATCACCTTTGGTGTCTTTATCATCCATAGGCACTTCGGCAACCAAATCCACCACTTTAGTTAAAAGCGCAGGCGTTGGAATGGTAAAACGTGCATCCTTCATGTGATGGCTATAAGTCGTTTCGTCTTCAGCACCCAGATTCTTAATGAATGGAAAGACTTCATTCGCAACAGTGTTATATAGCGTTGCAGCATCGCCTAAAGTGATGAATTTCGACCAACGCAGATGATCTTGTTCTGGCGTAAAAATTGGATGCTCAACCTCTTTCTTTAAACGATTGGCTTTCTTTTCTTTGGTGATCTGAATTTCATCGAGTCGGCGAATAAACAGCAAATAAGTCATTTGCTCCATGACTTCAAGTGGATTGGAGATACCACCACTCCAAAATGCATTCCAAATCTGGTCAATTTTGCTTTTAATCTCGCCTGTAATCACGTAGATGACTCTCAAATTTTCTTTGAGAGTATTGTGTTGGATTTGTAGGGGAAAAGCTATAAGACTTAAAGCATAACGACATGATGTGTCGTTGTACCATCTATGTTGTATGGTTGTTTTTTAATCTCCATGTTTAGATTTAAGAATAAATAATTGAAGTGGAGATTAAATATGGATTGGATTAAGGTTTTAGAAATTGTTGCTGGTGCTGGCGTACTATTATCAATTCTCAAATGGTTATTTCTTTCAAGTTATCGATTATCTTTAAGAAAAAAGAATTTTGGTGAATTTTCAACAGAAACAGATACTTTAATCAATTTCTGTAAGGCTTTTGAGCAAGACCCTTCTAGTAAATCAGAAATACAATTACAAAATGCTTTTAACCAATTCTTAGGATATTCAAAATATCATTACAGTATTTTTTTTGAGAAGTTCAAATCTCTATGGAATTTTAAAGACAAGTTTGCAGATTTGAAATATTCAGGATTCTTAATTACTCAAAAAGTTGAAAATAATAAAGCTAAACTCTATTACCGATTTAAGGAAAGTACGCTTAAAAGAGGTGAAATGATTAGTATTTTTATCATTGGCTTAGGGTCAATACTTTATATTTTACTAATTACTTTTGAATTATTTGCTCTTAATATCCTTATAACTAAAGGTTATTTTACTCAATCATCTTATAATCAAGTCAAGCTATACGCATTACTTGTTTTTGTTCTATGCTATGCCGCTGCCGCACTTTTAGGAAGCAAGTTTGGAGTAGCTTTATCATTAAAAGATACTTTTGATATTCAGGAAAAAAGTTAATAATTTTAAGAATATCTGAGTCTTTTAAGATTCAAACACTCATCAAAGCCCCCTAATAAGGTGAATTTTTCTATTAAATTCACCAGTCATAATATTAATTACAAGCGAATTCATCCAAGCCTATGTTTTTGGGTGATAATATTCAACCGAGAAATCTTGGAATTCGTTATATCAAAAGTATGAAAACTCATCCTAAGGTCATAATATTTGATGCTTTCGGTACGCTTGTAAAAATTGGTACAAGCCGATCTCCATATCGCAAATTAATGAAATGGCTAAAAGATAATGGGAGAAAACCAAGTCCAAACGATGCGAATATCATCATGTCAAAAGCTGTTAATATTGCGCAGTTAGCTTTGCATTTTGGGCAATTGATTCCTGAAGAGCTTTTAAATGAAATTAATAATGATCTTCAATGTGAGTTAAATACGATTGAACTCTATGAAGATACGATACCTACGCTACAAACTTTAAAAAATCGCGGTTTTAAAATCGCACTTTGTTCCAATTTAGCAATGCCTTACGGTGAACGACTTAGAACACTTCTGCCGAGTTTATTTGATGTTGTTGTTTTTAGTTATGAGGTTGGATCAATAAAGCCTGAACAGCAAATTTATGAATTCATTAAGGTACATTTCGACTGTGAAATATCAGAAATGTTATTTATTGGAGATCACCCAGTTTTAGATGTGGAAAAACCGATTTCATTAGGAATGAATGCACGATTGATTCAACGTCTTAAAGGGCAAGATCTGTCGGATGTAATAGGTGATTTATTATGAGTGTCCTTTAAGTTCATACCCCACACAATACATAGGACAAGTATATCGATATGGATACCCCCCACTATCAATAATCACATGACCTTCAGCCACTAGGGCTCTAAATGCTCGATAGATTTTGTTATTAAGTGATTTTTCCCTAAATTGAGGATAAGCATATAAAAAACTCTCTTTAATCTCTTTAAATTTCAAATATTTAAAAGGTGAAGATAATAAGAAAGCAACCCAATAACCCTTAATAGACTGATATTCAAAAATATTTTCCAAAGCCTACCACCAAGAATAAAAAATATCCCATTTTGGGATATTTTTATTAATAGTACAACATCTTGAGCTATGAGCTCAATACACGATCCTCGCTACAAAAGGCTAATACAAGAACTTATTAATATACGTGAGTTAAAAAAAATAACTCAGGTAGAGCTCGCTGCATCTTTAAAAAAGCCCCAATCTTATGTTGCCAAAGTTGAAAACCTAGACCGTAGGCTAGATATTTTGGAATTGAGTGATTGGCTAAGCGTATTAGATATTTCTATTATTACCTTCATAGAAGAAGCTCTTAGCATTGACACTTAAACCACAGAAACAACCTCCACATTGTTCATGTTTTAGTAAAAGGTTAGTTCTATTTTGGGTACATATCCCCTAAAAAAAGATAGGTAAGTACCCAAAATGGTATCTACCTATGGTTCTTAATCATCTATAAATTCACTAAAACATGTCTCAGGCATTGAACCTCTAACTCGTATAGCTCCACCAATATTAATTAAAATTTAATAACCAAAAAATCATGACATAGACTTTTTACACTATGAATTAAATATTCTAAGGTAATTTCTCGGCTCTCTAAATATTACTGAGATTAGCTACTCTTAATAATAAGAGCATTACCACCATCATTATTACAAACACATAAATTCTTTCCACTCAAAAAAACACCAAAAAACACTATATATTGTGTTTCATCTTAAAACATAGCACAATATATGTGAATTTCTCTTTCTAGCTATAATTTTAAGTAGAGGCTGTAATAATCATGACGACTCAGCAACAATTCTTAGATCTTCTTTCTGACATTGAGCCTTCTACAACCACAGTTACTAATTGCTCTAGTGCTCATAACACTCTTCGAGATGCTTTAAAAGAACACAATGAATTTAGCCAAGTTCATGTTACAACATACCTATCTGGCTCTTACAAAAGAAATACGGCTGTACGTCCCACTACAATAGGTGGTGAAACCCAGAGACCGGATATCGACATTATTGCTGTAACTAACCATACAAAAGATGATGAACCTAAAGTGGTATTAGACGCAGTTCATCAAGCTTTGAAAGATATAGGTTATTCGAACCTGACCATGAACCGTCGTTCGGTCAATGTTCAACTTCAAAAAGCAGATATGGACGTTGTACCTATTATTGTTGATGGGGATAGTTTACTGATTCCAGATGTTCATCTTGAAGAGTGGCTAGTTACCAACCCTCCTGCACACACTCAATGGACAATTGATGTAAATAAAAAAACTAATGGAAAATTTAAACCTCTCGTTAAACTTTTCAAATGGTGGCGTCGTGAGCATCTGTCAGAATTAAGACGCCCTAAAGGGTTTATATTAGAGTGCTTGGTTGCTGAATATATGGACTATAGTGAGTCCAATTACGAAAAGTTATTTGTCCATCTTTTAGAAACTATCAGTACGACATATAACGGCTATGCATCATTAAATTTAGTTCCACATTTGGAAGACCCTGGTGTACCTGGAAGTAATGTATTTTCTACAGTTACAACAGATGAGTTCAAGACCTTCCATGAAAAAATAAAAGAACAAGCAAGTATTGCACGAAATGCATTAAATGAAACGGATAATGATAAAGCATTAACATTATGGCGTCAGGTTCTAGGTAGTCGCTTTCCTCGTTCTGCATCACAAAGAAGCACCAACTCCGCTGGTATAGCCGACTCTTTAATTCGCCCCGCTCTTGGCTTGGGACTGACATTTCCCTCTACTCCTATTTATCCAAATAAGCCAGGAGGTTTTGCATAATGACTGTTCTTCCTAATTTCTCAGCGCGAATGCTTGAAGAACAACATTTACTAAAACATTTAGAACATTTAGATGAAAAATTTTCCATTCAGGAGTGGATATCAACAGATACTAACGAAGTACATTTAAAGTTCGAACTTAAAATAGGCACTAAAGTTTTCCTAGGCATCCTCGTCTATCCAGAACTATTTCCTGATGTACCAGCATATATACAGCCACAACAACATGGTGAAAGATGGAGTTCTCATCAGTACGGAGGTTCAGGAGTATTATGTCTAGAATATGGGCCCGATAATTGGCACCATAATATTAAAGGAGTAAGACTAATACAAAGCGCTCAACTTCTCTTATTAAATGAAGTTCTGAGTGATCTAGCTCCTGATGTTGAGCCTGTACAATCCCGTCATTCAGAGACTGTTGGGCAAAAAATTAGAAAACACTCCAATAGACTGTTATGTACACCGATCTTGAAAAAGACCTTGAATGAAGTGGAGGCTGAAAGAACCGAAATTAAAGCTGTTATCTCATTAATTAAAGAAACTGCTGTATTCGTAGTAACTCAAATTCAGAACGAACCCCTATCTGACATACCTGCTTCATTTGCGAATGAACTAAATGAAATATCTGGTTGGGCAATACGTACAGATAGCTGCCACCTCATTAAAGGTTCTGTGACTGATATTTCTTCACTTGAAATATTTTTAAATGCCTCATGCTGCAATGAAGAAACACTTGGAGACTCATCAAAGGTTATTTTAATCTATGATTTACTGGGTAATATGGACTTTTTTTATGTTAACAAAGCCTCCTCATTATTTATAAAATTCGAAGAGATTGACCTCTTTAATGATAAAAACCAAAGATTACCAATGGAATTCAGTGATATACATAACACAAAAATTGCAATCATAGGTCTTGGTTCTTTAGGAAGTAAAATTGCAATTTCACTAGCAAGATCAGGTTGTTCAGATTTTTGCTTAGTGGATGATGATATCTTTGCTCCTCATAATATTGTACGTAATGAACTTAATTGGTTAGACGTGGGATTCTCCAAAACCTATGCAGTTGAGCGTGCCTTAAAACGTATTTCAACTGAAATGCGTATTAAATCTTATGATATGCGAATTGGAGGGCAAGAAAATCCTTTGTTAAATGTACAAATAGTTAATGAAATTAGCTCATGCAATTTGATTATTGATGCAACAGCAAATGCTCATACATTTGTAACTTTAGCTGCAATAGCAAAAAGAAAACATATTCCAATAGTATGGGGCGAAATATTTGGTGGAGGTGGTGGAGCAATGATGGCTCGAAGTCGACCAATCCTTGATGCTCCACCATTAGAAATCCGCAATCATATTCATGGTGTATTAAGTAAGCAAGAACCGATTCCAGAGGGAAAAGCCAGTAACTACGGATTTGAAACACCAGATCAGGTTTATATTGCATCAGATGCGGATGTAACCGCTCTTTCAGCAGCAATGACACAGTTCATATTAGATATTTTATGTCCTCAAGATAGTGAACCTTCTGCTTACCCTGCTTCAGCATACTTAATAGGATTTCGTAAATACTGGATCTTTAAATGTCCTTTTGATACCTATCCTATCGACTGTTCAGGTGCATTAGTATCAGAAACACTTATAGGTAATCAGCAACCAGAGAGGCAAAATATTGATTCAGTCATAGAGCCTCAACATATAGAAGATTAATTCTGATGCTTACAATATCCATTCCTACTGACATACAAGATTTGCTGATAAAAGCTCTACTAAAATCTGGAATCCATGAATGTGGTGGTGTCTTGATGGGTGAGCATATAGGAATAAATCATTTTAGAGTCAGCTCATTAACTGTGCAAAAAGTTGGAGCTATTGCTTCCTTTGTACGAGGGATTACAGATGCTATTAAAGCTATACGCCTTTTTCACAAATCAACAAATAATAATTATCAAAGATTTAATTATTTAGGCGAATGGCATAGTCATCCCCTTTTTAGCATACAACCTAGCAGCAAAGACCATTACACAATGAGAGAATTGATATCTGATCCTAAAGTTGGTGCAAACTTCGTGGTTTTATTAATTTTTCGTTTAAAGGATAACAACCTTGAAGGTAGTGCCCATACTTACTTACCTGATGGCTCTTACTTCCAATCTATTTTAGATTTTGAGAGACAATAATGAGTGCTAGTCTATTAGAAAAACAATCTACTGGTGGTGCAATTGCACGAGTAGGGTTTGAGTATCAAGATGCTTTTGTATTGAGAAGCTTACCTTTGTGGCTTTCACAAAGTGCATTTAGTCACTTCGTCAGCGAGTCAATAGGTGATATTGAGGCTTGCTATTTTTCTTCAGAAAAAACTTTGCAACGAGTTATGTATGAAGCTAAAAATCATCCCTTATCCCCTGCAAAATTTTGGGAAGAAATTTCACGCTTCAAACAGGCTTTTGATATCCCATCGAATGATTTTACTCGCTTTGGATTAGTATGCCCTAGCTATTCATCTACTCTTGACCCATTCTTTGCAGATATTGAGCGAATTAGAGGTGTTGGCTCTTCATACAGCGCAAATTCTGTGGTTTTACAGACTAGTCGGCAAGAGATTATTAACTGGTGTACCGAAAAAGGATATGAAGCTTCACTGGCTGAATTCGCACTTGATCATGTTGATTTTCTATCTTTCACTGAAGACGACAACGACTCAATATTTATAGGTCAAATCACGGAAAATCTACCTGTTATCGAGCTACTTCCTCGTGATATCAAAAACCTCAGAGAGCAGTTTAAACATCTAATTTCCCGCTCCTCCTTTGGCCCTATATATCGTAAAGAACTTGAAAAGCTTATCCTACTTGCTCTCAAAGAAGATAAAAATCTTTGGCTATCGAATCCTATTAAAATTAACCTTTCATCATCAATCCAGTATCAAGAATTACACTTAAATGTTAGCGATTTCAATAGTCCTAATCGTTCACAAAAAACCTCTAGTGATTGGGAAAACTTAGTTCAACAAGCAATTTCTGTTGGTGAGTTTATCCATAATTGTGGGGAAAGACGAACTATTCTCATTGATGGTAAACAGCGGATGTCTAGCGCCTGTATGCTTGGTTATATATTCAGTGCTACACGAAATTTTCTACTTGAAATAGAACATAACAGCATTTTTTACCGCACTGATAACCATCATAAAAAAGACGGAACTTTTTTTAATAAACTAGAGTCTTATGAACAACAAGGTGAAACTGAAGCGATTGTTACTATTGGATTCCCTACCTCTATAGGAAGAGATATTGAATCTACTAGTAGTCTTGGCATAAAGGGATTACCTAAATTGAATTTAGAAAGTACTAATGTGATTGATAGTATTGAAACTCTGAATCTTGCAGTTAGAGAGGCTAAATCAGCTTTAGTTTCTTTCAAATCCAACAATCAATTGTCTAAACTGCATCTCTTTATTAAAGCCCCCTCATTATTTGCAATGGTCTTAGGACATCGTTTGAATGGGATTTGTGATATTCAACTTTACGATTGGATAGATGGGCAATACATCCCTACAGCCGAGCTGAATATTTAGATATGATATATAGATAATATTACTCACTAACCTTAGCAGTGGGTAATATCTCTAAACTACCCTAACCATAAAACAATCGTGATTTTTGATTGTTTTTCTTTTTTTATTGTTTTTTTGATTCGTATACATTAATACATATCTATAAATTCCATTCCTATCTATTTTTTGTCACTGTTAGAGCTAACAAACCCTCAATCTGACAGCATTTATAAAAATCAATAGCTTCTTTGATTAATCCTTAAACACAAGATATAGAATTTTTAAAGAACCTATACACAATATAATGTGATCTATATAATGATTGCATTCATCCTAGTTCAATAGAATGAAACCAAATTTTGAGGTATCTGTAATACGATATTTCTAGATGTGAAACAACATCAAATTTATTGGCATGAAGAAATGTATACATTTTTTCACTATTTTTGTTAAAGATTACAGGTTATCTTACTGTAAATAAAGGATTTATTCTCATGTATACACTTCTAACATAAATAGAATGTCAGTAATGAATAGTGTTAATCCTGATTTAGTTTTAGGTATATTGTCTATAGTTTTAGGTTTTTCAACGATTGTTGTTCCTATCGTTATAGCTATCATTATTGCAATGAAAAACTAAAACACTCTAAAAGGTTGGTATTAATTATCAACCTTTTAGGCTTATCAGAATTAACACTAATTCATCTACAAAAAGGATTCCATCATGCCACATATGACCCATAACTATATGTTAGGACTTGCGGTATTGATCTTTGCCTTTATTTTCTTCTACACGCCGATGGTCTATGCCTTTTTAGCCATTCGCAAACAACAGAAGCGTAAGCAAAATAAGTAGTGCGGAAATTCAATCTACTCAAACGAACAAATTGAGTACATTCATCGGCAAAACTTAATTTTGCTTACACAATATAAGCGTATAGTAGGATGTCTCACGTTGAGATGTCTGAATAAAAAGATATAAGCAACGTAGAGAGAATTGATATGTCTATCCTCAGTTGGGACGATTTCGAAGATGATGAACCGAAACAAACTGCACAAGCACAGCAGTCTGCGCCCATCGAACCGCAAAAAGCGCCTAATCCACAAGTGGTATCTGATGCACGCAACGAACCGACGCGTGTGGCAGCTGCACAACCCGCTCGAACCAGTTCAAACGGAACAACAAATTCAGCCGATCCGTTGGCAAGAGCATCTAACGCCTTAGAACATTTGGACGTTGCTCCTGGTCTTGAAGAGTTAGAAATGGGCGCTCAACGTGTTCAAGTTGATGATAAAGCAATGATCAACTGTCGCGCTGACTTGAACCAACTTGTTCCATTCAAATACGAATGGGCTTGGCAAAAATATCTCGATGGTTGTGCAAACCACTGGATGCCACAAGAAGTTAACATGAACCACGATATCGCACTTTGGAAGTCAGAAGATGGCTTAACTGAAGATGAGCGTACTATCGTGATGCGTTCTTTAGGCTTCTTCTCTACTGCCGATTCGTTGGTTGCGAATAATTTGGTTCTTGCAATTTACCGCCACATTACGAACCCTGAATGCCGTCAGTACATCTTGCGTCAATCATTTGAAGAAGCGATTCACACGCATGCTTACCAATACTGCATCGAATCTTTAGGTATGGATGAAGGCGAAGTCTTCAACATGTACCGCGAAGTTCCATCAGTTGCGCGTAAAGCTGCATGGGGCTTGAAGTACACTCAAGAATTAAGTGATCCAACATTCAAAACAGGCACACCTGAAACAGATCAAATCTTGCTTCGCAACTTGATCGCATTCTACTGTGTTCTTGAAGGTATTTTCTTCTACTGTGGTTTCTCTCAAATCTTGTCAATGGGTCGTCGTAACAAGATGAATGGTGTTGCTGAGCAATTCCAGTACATCTTACGTGATGAGTCAATGCACTTGAACTTTGGTATCGATATGATTAACCAAATCAAGATTGAGAACCCTCATTTGTGGACTGCTGAGTTCCAAGAAGAAATCATTCAAATGATTCTTGAAGGTACGATGCTTGAAATCGAATATGCACGTGACACAATGCCACGCGGTGTATTGGGTATGAATGCTGCAATGATGGAAGAATACTTGAAGTTCATCGCAAACCGTCGTTTAGCTCAATTAGGTTTACCTGAGCAATTCGCTGGTGTGAACAATCCATTCCAGTGGATGTCAGAAATGATGGACTTACGTAAAGAGAAGAACTTCTTCGAAACTCGCGTAACAGACTATCAAACTGGTGGTGCGTTAAGCTGGTAATAGATCACGCTATTGTATCTAAAAATAAAAGAGCCTTATATGGCTCTTTTATTTTTTAGACTCAAGTAGGTGTAAGGTACAAGAATAAAAAAAATAAAATAGCAGGGTTAAATTTTCAGATTAAAAATTTTCATATTCACATGTTTATTTAAGCATCAAAATCAATCAAAGTTAAAGCACTGAGTTTTCAACCAATTTAAGAATATCGAATTATGCAAGCACTCCTTTAAATCCAATGTGAATAATGAGTAATGAGCGGATTATTCTTCAAACTCAGGCAAAATGATCTCTATAACCTAATTCTGCAACACATATCGAGTTATAAAATTAGACATTACTACTACCTCCATACTAGCCACCTGAAAACACAAATAAAAATGAGCAAGGTTAACTTTTTTTAACGGAGCGAGTGTTTATTTCTATATTCTATTTAATAACGTTCAAAAAACAGGTCTAAATATAGAGATGAAAATCTCTTTGGAGTAGGAATTTAATTTTTTTAATCATTACCATTTTTTATTATCAATAAATCCTAAACAACATTTTTTTATGATTAAGTCTACCCCTGATGACTAACACATAAAGCTCTATAAAATGGTGCTTGGATATGATTTTTTTGTTGCAATCGCGTCTCCATAATGAATTTTATTTTATTAGAATATTTTTCAAATGACGAAATAACAAATAAAATTTTTGTTCTTCAAAAATTAATTTATTCAAATTATTAGAATTTTATTTTTTTCATACCAATTACTTTTGATTTCACATTTTTAAAAATAAAAAGAGGTCTCGAAAGACCTCTTTTCATTTGTTTAATTAAATTTGATTATATTTTAACAGATCATCGATCGCATAAAGACTGCTATCTGTATTTTGCAGAACAATAAGCTCAGTTGGGTTATATTTCGTTTTAGCCCCATCAGTATCAACACTAATCACCGTATTTGCACCATCTTGTTTGATCGTTACAAATTCACCAATGTTAGACGATGTAACATTCTGATCTTTTAATAAAGCAGAAATATCAACTCGATCACCTTCAGCTTGATTAAAGTCAGTCCAAATATCTGGACTTTCGGTATGTTGAGCTTGATTGAGCACATCATAAAGGACTGTATCAGCACCTTCACCAAGAGTAAAAGTATCGATTGAAGCAGATGCTTGTACGGTATCTGCCTCATCACTTCCAGTTAACGTCATCGAAACATTAATTTCAAGTGTTGCAGATTGTGATGTTCCCGCTTTAGAAACTGTTGTATAGGTGAATGTTTCAAGACCTCCACTTAAACCTGATGGTTGATACTCATAGGTGCCATCTTTGAACACAGTAAGGACACCGTGCTTACCTTGAACTGTGAACTCTTGACCACCTTTAGCTGGATCATTTACATAAAGCTCTTTAGATCCAATTTTCAGAATATCAATTTGGTCGATAGCTGTATCATTTTCAAATAAATCACCCTCAAGCAATGGTGTATCAGTTGGAGTAATATTATTGACCATTATTCCAGTAATTGATGCACTAGATACATTCACTGAATTAAATGTACCACTCGTTGTGTTAATTGAAATAACATAATCACCTGCATCGAGCACTTTGCCATCATCTAAAATAATTTCTGAGGCATAAGTCGTTGATGTCGAAGGATTCAATATTGTTCCAGCTGGCCATGTAATACTAACATTTCCGGTATAAACTTGTTCAAGCACTTGCTGTTCAACGCCGTTGACAAGCTGAGTAGTCACCTTATTAATCACAACACTCATTGAAGGATTATCATTAGTTAAAGTACGAGTGATATTCCCTTGGAGATCTAAGCTACTAATATAAGATCCTTCTTCAACTTTAAATTCTAATGTACGACTTGCAGATCCAATAATTCCAGATTCTACAGATTCATTGAGCGTTGAATAGTTTGCAGCTTGAACTTCTACAACTTCTGCATCGTTAGCTACTGTATTGGTATCAATCTTAATATTGAGAACTTCAATGTAAGTTGTACCATCTGCTCGTTCCACTACAACCTCAAAACGATCAATCTCACCATATGGTGGAGTCCAACCCACTGTGCTTTGTGGAACTGTAACATTGTAGGTATAAGTACCGTCAGTATTAATATTGAGTGAGCCATATTGACCCTGTACAACTAAAGCTTCACCTTCAACCACATCAGTGTTATTTACCAATATTAATTTATCTGTCGTAATCGGAGTCGCATCACCTTGAACTGATCCAGTTATCGTTTCTGGGTTTGCATAATCGTAAATATTGACATCTGTAACTTGAGCTGAAGCTCCTCCAATTACGTTTACACCACTAGTTTGCTTGATAATACCAACGTAAGTACCCTCACCAAAACTCAATGTTACCGGGGTTGAAACACCACCGCCAATGAGCACTTGAACAAAATTTGGAATTTCGTGTACTTGAACCAACTGTTCAGTATTCTCATCTAAACGATAGATAACCAAACTAAATGTTGAAAGTAGCGTTACCCCGCCCGCGGAACCAGTAAAGGTCATTTCTTGGAAAGTACCGTCTTCAACAGTAAAGTCCATGACACCTTCCGTACCAATTACACTTGCAGACAACACATCACCAGCAATACCTAGATCAAGTAAATTCAATGCGACTGCATTTGAAATACCTAATGCTTCGCCTGTGGTTTCAGTTAAATCAGGAGTAACATCAAGTAATACTGTATTATCAATGATGGCATTTTCATCTGTGGCAACACGCACTAATTCAATATTTAATTCAGCTGTGCGTTTTTCACCATTTGGTGCCGTTACCTCATATACAAAACGATCAACTTCACCGTAATCTCTAAATAATGGATCTACTGTATATGTATATTGTCCATTTTCAGAGATAGTTAAAGTACCATACTCCCCTTTAATTGTTGCAATACCATCTGTAAATTGATTAATGGTATTTTCACCATGAGTAACTCCACTGATTTTACTACCCTCTGGGACGACATCTGTACCATTTTGATAATCCTGATCCGTAATCACATTACCGTTTATTGTTCCTGTCACAGCTTCTGGATTATTAAAATCACGTACAGCATCTGATTCAAATCTTAATGTATACCCCGTAACAGCTGACAACCCTTGGCCGTTACCTAATACAATGAGCCACTCTCCTTCATCTAAAGAACGACTTATCGTTTCTGACACACCACCTAATACAACGAGATACCAATTATCAATTTTTTCTTTTAATTCATATTCACCAGTTGACTCATTTAACTTATACATAAATAAGTTCATCGTCCCTGCTGTAAGACCACCAGCATCAGCATAGAAACTAATATCTCTTTCGGTGCCTTCTTCGACTGAAAGGGAAACTGAAGAGCTAAATACGCTTTCAAGCACACTTGCATTTAACACTGGACCTAAGCCAACAGAACCCACTGTAAATCCTGTTGAGTTAAGCTCTGTTGGTGTTTCATTAACATCTACAGTCGGTGTGATATCCAATACCAATTGCACATCATTATTCGCTGTTGCAAATGGCTCAGGTACCTCAATATCTACGAGATCATCTATTCTTTCTTGCAATAGAGCTTTTGCAGCTTCAATCGCGTCTGAAGTTTGATCAATATTGTCTAATGCTTGTTGTGCAAGAGTTTTTGCTGCCTGAGCAGCTTCTAGGGACTCTTGCAATTTATCAGCCTCTGCCTGTGTTACAGTACCGTCTTGCAAGGCGTCAGCTAAATCCTCTTCAGCCGTTGTATAAGCTTCTTCAGCACTTTCTATCAAAGCTTCGACTCCCGCTAGTAAAGTATCAATATCATCAGAAATATCATTTTCATTTTGATCATTTACTGTTGGTAAAGTGATATCAACCAGGTCATTTAAACGACCTTGTAGCGCATCTTTTTCTGCTTGTACTGCCTCAGGTAACGCTGTCACTTTTGTTTGTGCTTCTGTTTTCGCAGCAAGTGCATCATCACGTGCTTGAGTCAATGCAGTAAGTTCTGTTGG